>JAFAPG010000565.1 GCA_019247235.1 Acidobacteriota bacterium | reverse complement strand
AAAAAAATCTGAACTAGCGGACTATAGCTCAGGCTGCGCTCGGGATTAAGCTCTTCCACGATTTTTTCAAAGGGGACGTCCTGATGCGCGTATGCCCCTAGGGCGGTCTCCTTAACTTGATCGAGGATTTTTAAGAAACATGGGTCGCCCGACAAATCTGCGCGTAATGCGAGTGTATTCGTAAAATATCCGATAATCTTTTCAAGCTCGGGGTGATTGCGATTTGCAACCGCAGTGCCCACGACGATGTCCGTTGAGCCACAATAGCGCGACAGGACAGCTTGGAAACCGGCAAGCAAGGTCATGAACAACGTTGAGCCGTGGCGACGGCTCAATTGTTTTAACTTGGCGGTGAGTTCCGGCGGCAAGGAAACGTAGATGCTGTCCCCACGGGAACTTTCAATGGCGGGCCGAGGACGGTCCGTTGGAAATTCCAAAAGTGAGGGTGCACCCCTGAGTTTGTCTCTCCAGTACGCGAGTTGGGTTTCCAGCGGGTCGCCCTGTAGCCACTCCCGTTGCCATACCGCGTAATCCGCATATTGCAGCCCGAGGTTGTGCAGATGGACGTGAGCGCCTTGGCTGGTGGCCTCATAGATGGCCACCAGTTCATGACAAATTAAACCAATCGACCAACGATCGCTGATGATGTGGTGAATATTGATGAGCAGGTAGTGTTCGTCATCACCCAGGCGGATCAGAGTAATTCGCAGCAGCGGAGCTTCTGTCAGATCGAAGGGGCGGTTCGCCTCGGCGGCGATTGTTCGCCGCGCTTCTTCCTCTTGTTCTGATTGAGGCAGTGCCGACAGATCGACTTGGAGCAACGGCAACTGAACAGAATCGTGGATCATTTGCGCCGGCTGCTCGGCCTGGCTGAAAAAGGAGGTGCGAAGCGTTTCATGACGTGCGATGAGTGTCAGAACGCTCTGGCTGAGTATCTCCGGGTCAAGTGTTCCCGATATACGCAGGGTATAGGCAATGTTGTATGCCGGGCTATTCGGGTGAAGTTGATCCAGAAACCATAGCCGTTGCTGAGCATACGATAGCGGCGGCGGCTGCGTGCGCGGAACTGGCTTAAGGTTCGGAGCCACGGGAGGGTTAATAGAGGTCTCGACCTGCTGGAGCTTGTCTGCTAACCCGGCAATTGTGGGGGCTTCGAACACGGCACGCAACGGTAGCTCCAGCCCGAGGCTCTGACGGATGCGCGAGACTACTTGTGTCGCCAGCAGAGAATGTCCCCCGAGCTCGAAGAAATTGTCGTCCATGCCAATTTCTTCCCAGGTGAGCACCTCCGTCCAAATTGCGCACAGGATTTCTTCGCGTGGAGTACGCGCCTGACGCCGTCCGCTTGTGGGCGAGCTATCAGCGGCAGGAGCTGGTAGACGGTTGCGATCCAGCTTGCCGTTCGCTGTCAGGGGCAACGCTTCTAGCTCCACCAGGGCCGAAGGGACCATGTAATCCGGCAGGGTTTGCCGAAGATGCGTGCGCAACTGGCTCCACGAAAGACTTTGGCCCGCCTGGGGTACGACGTAGGCTACGAGGCGCTTTTCCCCTGGCCGGTCCTCCCGGGCAATGACCAGCGCTTGTCGAACTTGGGCGTGGCTCGCCAGCGCGCCTTCAATTTCGCCCAGCTCGATGCGAAAGCCACGCAGCTTGATCTGCTGATCTAGACGGCCCAGATATTCCAAATTGCCATCGGCCAGCCAGCGGCACAGGTCCCCGGTGCGATACATGCGTGCGTTCACTTCTGAGCTAAAGGGATTCCTGACGAAGCGTTCTGCGGTCAAATCCGAACGTCCATAGTAGCCACGTGCCAGACCTTCTCCGGCGAGATACAGCTCTCCCGGAACGCCGATGGGCCGGGGGTTTAGCTGAGCGTCAAGCACATATGCCTGGGTATTTGGCAGAGGCTTGCCGATGGTTACATGCCGGTTTGGACGGGTTAGTGTGTAAGTGGAATAAGTTGTGTCCTCGGTCGGTCCGTACAAGTTGTAAACTTTTTCGACGGCGGTCGAGGCGTAGATTTCGTTGACCAGAGAATCCGGCAGGGCTTCTCCGGCAAGATTAATGGTCTTTACCGCGTCAGGGACGGCCTTCATCCGCACCAGTTCGGCAATCGCAGAGGGCACTGTATTGATGAGAGTGACTTCGTCCTTGGCCTGGGCCGTGGGCAGGTATAGGGCGTTTTGGACAACGATCAGCTTCCCCCCGACACTGAGCGGAACGAAGATTTCAAAGATCGAAAGATCGAAGCAAATGGAGGTCGAAAGCAATACGCCCGCAAGCTCGTGGGCTGTGAAAACAGTTTGTGCCCAACGGATAAAGGTCACGGCACTATGATGTTCGAGCGCAACCCCCTTTGGTCGACCGGTCGAACCTGAGGTAAATAACACGTACCCAAGGTTCTGGGGACCGACGGCGACCCTTGGGTTTTCTCTCGATTGCTCGGTAAATTGGTGCCAATCCGCATCAATGCAGATGCAACTCGAAGCCGAGCCGGCGACCTGTGCCCGAAGAGATTGCTGCGTCAGTACCACAGTTGCCTTAGCATCTTGAAGAATAGCCGCTAGCCGATCCCGCGGATAACTGGGATCAAGTGGCACATACGCGGAGCCAGATTTAAGTACCCCTAGAATCGCGGGGATCAAGTCAGAGTTTCGCTCCAGGAAAATGCCTACCAAAACCTCCGGTCCTGCACCCTGCTCGATTAGATGATGGGCGATCTGATTGGCTCGCTCATTCAGC
>JAFAPG010000560.1 GCA_019247235.1 Acidobacteriota bacterium | reverse complement strand
TTCAGAGGATTACACTCGCGCCGGGAGAACGTCAGACGGTGGTCTTTAGTGTCAAAGCACAAGACCTCGGCTCCTATGATCCCGGGATGCACTGGGTAGTTCCTAGCGGCACCTACGATGCGTGGGTCGCTCCGGATGCGGCCAGCGGAATCCAGGGAAGCTTCGAGATCCAATAGCTGCGTGCACATAGCGGAAGCGGCCAATGAGGTGTGCTGACCCCCTTACCGTCATCAGGGAATTTACCGGGGCAGAGCTCGGCGGCAGACATTATTCCGGGCCTGTGGGAATCCCTAGCACGTTCGTGCCATTCCCATGTGCGGCGCACAGAATTACCTTCTTATTCGAGCAGTTCTGGGGGAGGGCTGCCCGGGCGTCTTCTGACCCACATCGGGTCGAGGCGCCTGTTTTATTTTTTGCTGCGTTTCAGAGTCTCCCACGCGGATTGATCGTGGGCCTCAGGATGGACAACTCTCGCTAGCAAGCCAGCTGATCGCGAGTGAGCCTGAGACCATTGAGATTGCCCAGGACGGTGACGGCGATATTATCGGTTTGGAAAAACGCATTGGCCAGCTCTTGTAATTCATTTGCCGTCACGCCCTCAATCTTTTCGATCAGCTCATCCAAGCCATAGAACCGGTCAAAATACATTTCCTGACGGGCAAGATTTGACATTCGCGCGGTTGAGGATTCAAGCGACAACATCAAGCTGCCCTTGAGTTGGTCTTTGGATCGGCGCAATTCTTCGGCCGACACCGGTTCGGTCTTCAACCTGCGGAATTCGGAGACGACCGATTCCACAACCTTCGCGGCCGAAGTGCGCGACGTCCCGGCATAGACCGACATGCATCCGGTATCGCGATAGGGATTGAGATCACTGTAAATGGCGTAGGCCAGGCCCTGGCGCTCACGAATATTCTGGAAAAGCCGGGAGCTCATTCCTCCCCCTAGCAGCGTGTTAAGAATGTAGGACGAGTGTCGTTTTTCGTGAGTAATCGGGTAGGACGGCACGCCCACGCAGATTTGCACCTGCTCGAGCGATTTCTTGTTGCGCAAGATAATCCGGGGCACGATCTTGGGCGGAGCACTGTGGAATCCGTTGCTCATCGCCTTCATGCCCCCGAAATGCTGGTGAACTAATTCGACGAAGCGCTCGTGGTTGAGATAACCGGCGGCGGTGATGATGACGTTTCCCGAGGCGAACCGTTGAGTATAAAAATCGACCACCGGCGCGCGTTCAAACCTTTTCACTGTATCTCTGGTGCCGAGAATCGGGCGGCCCAGGGGATGATCTTTCCAGAAATTCTGGGTGAAAATCTCGTGCACCAGATAATCGGGATTGTCCTCATCCATTTTGATCTCTTCGAGAATCACGCCACGCTCGCGGGTGATATCCTGTTCCGCAAAGACCGGGTCGAGAACGAGATCGCTCAAAACATCCAGCGCAACCGGGACGTGCTCGTCGAGCACCTTAATGCTGAAGCTGATGCACTCTTTGGCGGTGAAGGCGTCGATGTTGCCGCCAATTGAATCCACTTCGCGCGCGATCGCCTCCGCTGAACGGCGTTTCGTACCCTTGAAGACCATATGCTCGACAAAGTGAGAGATGCCGTTCCACTGTTTGTCTTCATCGCGAGAGCCAGTGCGAACCCAGATGCCGATCGCCACCGAGCGGATGTGCTTCATCTCTTCGGTGATCACCGTAAGACCGTTCGGCAACACCTGTCGCCGTATATTTCGATCTTCATCCATCGTCTTATTATTGTCACACACCCGGGAGCTTTCCGCTGAACCAGTAGTAAGCTGCTTAAAATCATATATTTACATTGAATTGATAGGGTTTTCGCTGGCTCATCCCATACAATGGCTGGAGACAGGTGGTCGAGTGCGTTCGGCGCGCTTTTGTTACCCATGAACTTACCCCTACACCAGGTTCTTTTAGGGCTGGATCTTCAAGAACTTACAGCCATCGTGGCGGAGATGGGAGAGCCAGCCTACCGAGCCAGTCAGCTCTATCATGCGGTTTATCGGGAACGTGTCACTGCCGCAGATCGCATTTCGACTCTACCGACCGAGTTTCGTGCGCTTTTACGGGATGGAGGCGTCGCTATTGGCAGGCCGACGATTGCAACCAAGTTCCTTTCAAAGGACGGAACCACGCGCTACCTGCTACGGATGAGCGACGGGGAAACGATCGAGACGGTCTGGATGCCCGAGGGAGATGGAGGCGAGGCTGGTGATGGCAGCGAAGCGGGGATGGAGTTCCAAACGCCTCCGCGAGAGGTGAGACGAAGGGCGACAATTTGCGTATCCAGTCAGGTGGGCTGCGCTGTCAACTGCCAGTTCTGTCTGACGGCATTGCTGGGAGTGAGGCGAAACCTCGAGGTGGGCGAGATCGTGGGCCAGGTGCTTACGGTACTCGATGATCAAAAAAGCAGGCCTCCGGAGGAGCGCGTCAACTTGGTATTTATGGGAATGGGCGAACCGTTCCTGAACTTTGAAAATCTGATGAAAGCAGTGCGTCTGCTGGCAGAGGGCGTGGGAATTCCGGAATCGCGGATGACAGTATCTACGGCCGGGATTGTTCCCCGCATTGTAGATCTGGGTGAGGAGAGTGTGCGTCCGAAGCTCGCGATCTCTTTGAATGCGCCCAATGATGAGCTACGCACCCGCTTGATGCCAATTAATCGCAGATGGAATCTTGAGAAGCTCATGAAGGCGGCCCGAGCGTTCCCCCTGCGCAGTCGCGAGAAGCTGACTTTCGAGTACGTTCTCTTGCGCTCCGTCAATGATTCGCTCGAACACGCCCGCGAGCTCGCGGAACTCATTCGCGGAGTGAATGCGAAAGTCAACTTAATAGCCTTAAATCCTGGTCCCGGCATCGGGTTTGAGACGCCCGAGGAGGGTAGCGTCCGCAAGTTTCAAAACACATTGATACGGGCGGGCACTCCCGCCTTCATTCGCCGGCCGCGCGGGCGCGACATCTATGCCGCCTGTGGGCAGCTAAAGCGTACGCTTCCGAACTGAGCGCTTAGCCGCTGGCGGCCTGGACGTTCAACTCTTGTCGGAAGTTTTCCGCAATCGGCAGCTCGATCAGAAAGCTTGCACCGCCTTCCTCGCGGTTGCGGCAGCTGATCTTGCCCCCATGTTCCTGAATGATGCCGTAGCACATACTGAGGCCTAACCCGCTGCCCTGCCCAACCGGGCGGGTCGTGTAAAAAGGGTCGAAAACTCTTGCCGGGTCTTTCATGCCCGGGCCAGTGTCGGCGAACTGGATGGCAATTGTTTGCGGGCGTTTGGTGGTCGTTATGGTGAGCAGGCCACTCTTTTTTTCTGACATCGCGTGGGCGGCATTGTTGATAATGTGCGAAAAAACCTGCAGGAGTTGGTTGGCGTCGCCCCGAACCGGGGGAACTGAGCTCTCCAGCTTGATAGAAATTCGCACCCCGGCGGCTTGTACCTGTGGTTGGCAAAGCTTTAGTGCGGTCTCAAGAATTACATTCACGTCCAGGGTAGATTTGGCGGAAGGGACTTGCTTGGCGAAGCTCAGAAGACTGCTAACTAGAGCTCGAATTCGTTGCGCCTGGAGGGATATTTTTTCGATTAAGGAACGCTGCTCGCCGCTCAGCTGTGTGGTGGCAAGCAGCTCAGAATAGCCCAACATGGCGGTCAGCGGATTGTTTAGCTCGTGCGCCGCGCCCCCGACCAGCTGTCCCATGGAAGCAAGTTTCTCGCTTTGAACGAGCTGCGTCTGCAGGTGCTGCAGATCCTGAAGCGCTTTGCGCGAAGAGGCCAGCAAACGAATCAGCTCAATATCAAGAAAATGCTGCCTGAGGAAGACCAGGCACCCCATCAGCATCATTGCGGCTAGCGTCAGCACTAGGCGAAAACTGCGCACCGAGGCAGGAAGCGCTGGACTCGAGTAGGAGACCCAGGCAAAAATTGGCAAGGAAAATACCGCTAGCATCCCCAGCCGGGCGGTCCAAACCCCGCGCGCCAATGACTTGCTCGCTCCCGTCAATTCAAGCGGTATCTTCATTGCGAGTAGGCCGGGAACCGCCATCCAGGCGATCGAGGCGACCAGAGGCACATCGTAGAGACTGCCCGAATAATAGCCATTCCGAGCGAGAGCCCAATTGGCCAAATACGAACTGAACGAGTAAAGCACGCTCGCTC
>JAFAPG010000497.1 GCA_019247235.1 Acidobacteriota bacterium | reverse complement strand
TGCTTCCCTGGGGAATCCGTAGATCGACAGCCTCGAGTACCGTAGTTCGCTCGAATGCGAAACTCAAGTTGCGAAACTCAATTTCGCCTTTCAACGGCTCTCCCTTCGAAACTCGTGTCGGCCGGTCGATAATTTCGGCTCGCTCTTCGATCAGTTGATGGATGCGCGCTAAAGAAGCTGTTCCCCGCTGAAAGATGTTAATCACCCATCCCAAAGCAATTACCGGCCAAGTGAGCTGGACCATGTAGGTATTGAAGGCGACAAAATCGCCCACCGAGATGCGTCCATGCAGCACTTCCCTTCCCCCCAGCCAGAGAACCAGCACGATGGCTAAGCCCAACATGGTTTCAAGCGTCGGCCAAAGCATTCCCATCAGCCGAACCAGCTTAAGGCTGCGGCCGATGTATTCGCGGTTCGAGCTTTCAAAACCGGCCACCTCCGCCGCCTCCTGGGCGTAGGCGCGCACCACGCGAACCCCGGAGAAGTTCTCCTGGGCGCGGGCGGAGATATCGGAAAACATTGCCTGAATTCGTTCGAAACGCTCATGGATTCGCCGACCAAAATATTGCACCACGATGCTCACGACGGGAAGAGGTAGGAAGGCATAGATCGTCAGTTTGGGACTGATCGAGAGCATGAAGGCCATGGCACCAGCGGTAAACACAATGGTGTTGGCGGAATACATAATGGCTGGTCCGAGCAGCATTCGCACGGCGTTAAGATCATTGGTGGCGCGAGCCATGATATCGCCGGTGCGCGTTCGCTGATAAAAACTGTAGGACAAACTTTCTAGATGACGAAACAAGTCGTTGCGCAGGTCAAATTCGATCTCCCGCGACACACCAATTACGATGGCTCGGGTAAGGAACTGAAAGATCCCCTTGCTAAAGGCTACCGCCAGAAGCAGTAGGGCACTCACCCACAACTTATGTACGGTAACGCCTTGCCGCAGATCGTCAATTGCGCGGCGAATGACAAGAGGAAAGAGAATCCAGATGCCATTGTGCAGAAACACACAAATGGTTCCGCTCAGGTAGCTGGCGCGGTACTTCTTGAGATAGGGAAGGAGGGGACGAAGGCTCTCAAGCAGCATGAGGTAGTAGATAGGATTGTAACAGCAGGAGATGCAAAATCAGAGCAGCGGGCTTTGACCACCCGAGCGCTCTAGCTTTGAGCCGGTGCGCGAGGAGGCTTCAGGAAAACTGAGGACGAAGGCAGCGGCTAACATGAGAATCCACAAGGTCAGAAAGGCCCAGTAAGAACCGGCCACTAGCGAGATCAGGAAATCAAAACCCATGCCGTAAGCTGCCTAACTTGGCTTGTTCCCTGGCCACCACCAATCGCCCCGCCTGCTATCCGCAGCTGGGCCATTGTCGACGATTGAATCCAGCTCCCGCATTTTGTATTCGGCGAGAATCTGCTCGATGGCTTGAAGCCTCTCGTGCGGGGTCAAGCTGCGATCGATAACTTCAAGCTCGATTCGGCCGAGCCAATACCGCAGTGCACAATTGATTCCACTCGCAATCTCCTCCGCCACCAAAGCGACGAAAGCGCCTTTACCGTCAAAACTCGCCATTACAATCTCTCACTACCGGACGAACCAAATCGAGGCCGCCCGCATTTCACAAACTCGAGTTATTGGTTGGGCGGAGCGTTGTGGGGATGGTTGAAGTGCTGTTCCATCCTTTGCTGCCGTTTCGCCACCATGTCGGCCACCATGGCTTTCTGATCCGAACTGAGCAATTGATACATTTGCGAGGCAATTTTGGCGTGTTCAACCTCTAACTGCACATGAGTTTCGGTCTCCTCCGAGGCTAGAGCCGCGGCTTTGCCGGAATCGAAGTTATCGCCGGTTACCAGCTGGAGCATCCGCTGATGCAGCTGGAATTCCTGCTGCATGAGAGGTTGCAAATTGCTCTTCTCGGTTTGAAAAATCTGTCTGACCTGAGCTTTCTGGTCATCCGTCAGATTTAAACGGTGCAAGGGCAATCCGATCTCTGGGCCCCACATCCATGCGCCCATGCCGTGATGCCGGTGGTGCGGGGAAGCCTCCGTTTGCGCCAATGCCAGAGTGGCCGAAAGCGCAAAAGTCAGGACCATACCTGAGAAGATTACCGATACGGTTTTCACATCTTCCTCCTCGTTCTCGAAACCCATTGGCCTGAGCTGTTGTCTTACTTAAAATAGAAACATGAGCGGGCAGCGAGAGTGGTAAAGAGTGCGTCAAGCCGAGTAAATCTTTGTAAAAGAGGCGTTTCCCTTCCGCTTTGACGAATCTTTACGACCCCATGGATCGCCTGCTTATTAGAATGAATCCAGTGGATCGCATTCTAGTCATCGATGACGACGTGGAACTGTGCTCGCTAGTGAGCGAATATCTCCGTCCCGAAGGTTTTCAGGTGGAAGCGGCGCATGAAGGCAAAAGCGGCTTAGCCCGGGCTCTGAGCGGCGACCACAGGTTGACCATCCTTGACGTGATGCTGCCAGGAATGAATGGCTTCGACGTCCTGCGCAAGATCCGAGATAGTTCGAAATTGCCCGTACTCTTATTAACCGCAAGAGGAGAGGATGTCGACCGCATTGTCGGCTTAGAGATCGGCGCTGATGATTATCTTCCTAAGCCTTTCAATCCCCGTGAATTGGTGGCTCGCATTCGGGCTATTTTGCGCCGCAGCCGGGCGCCGGGAGAAGCCCCGATCCCCGAGGTGCTGCATGTCGGGGATGTTGAACTGGATCCAGCCACGCGCACCGTTTTTCACCGGGGAAAGTCGGTTGAGCTCACCTCGGTTGAGTTCAGCTTACTGCAGGTTCTCTTACGAGAGGCCGGTCGGGTAGTAACCCGCGAGGCGTTAGTCGATGAGGTGTTAGGCCGAAAGTTTTCCCCCTTCGATCGCAGTATCGATATGCATGTGAGTAAGGTACGAAAGAAGCTCGGAGACTCCGACTCGGAAGATCATATTAAAACCATTCGCGGAGCAGGTTACATCTTCGCCCTGAGCCGCCCCAAAACTAACAACGGGACTCGATGAGAAGTTTGTTTCTCAAAATCTTTCTCTCCTTTTGGCTGGCCAATGCCCTGTTTGTGGTGCTGGCAATCTTGGTCACGGTCGCCATGCGCCCCACGCGACAAATTTCCGCGGTTGAGGCCTTACAACCCAAGTTTCTCAATGAGGCGGTCGAAGCTTATCAATCCGGCGGGGTAGACAAGCTCCGCGAATACCTACGCAATCTGCGCGACAGCCAGCATATTCGCGCCGTGCTTTTCAACGAACACGGCAATCTTGTTGGCCACTCCGTACCCCTCTGGTTCAGCGAGGTAGCGAACGGTCATGGCCACACCGTGGATACCTTATTCGGGCGTTTGAATCCACGCAATCAAATGCTCAAGCTATCCCTCAACACTCCCGACGGACACCGCTATACGCTGGTCACTGAACTTCCACCCGGGCAAGGGGCGGTATTTGGGCCCAACGGGGTTCCCGGTTTGGGAATGCTTATCTCGGTTCTATCTTCGGGCCTAGTATGCTATATCCTCGCCCGTTATCTCACCTCCCCAATCGTGCGCTTGCGTAAAGCCACGCAAAAGTTGGCCTCAGGTGATCTTTCAGCTCGCGCCGGCGGAGTAACCACTCGTGCGCACGACGAAGTCTCGCAGCTAGTCCGCGACTTCGATCTTATGGCGGAACAGATCGAAAACCTTGTCCGGGCGCAGTCCCGCCTACTCAAAGACATCTCTCATGAACTACGCTCCCCGTTGGCGCGACTTACGGTGGCGTTAGAGTTGGCGCGGCAGAGGAGCGCACCCGAAGTTGGGCCCGTGCTTGACCGAATCAGTCTTGAATCCAATCGCATGAACGAGCTCATTGGCAGTCTTATGACCATTGCCCGTCTGGAAAGTGGTGCCGGGAGTCTACGCAAAGTTCCTCTTCAGCTCGAGGAAGTGGTCGACGAAGTGGCGCGGGATGCTGCCTTCGAAGCCCAGGCGCGACGTTGCAGCGTGGAAGCCGAAATTCACGACGAACTGCCGGTTCTGGGAGACCCAGCTCTACTGCATAGCGCCATTGAGAATGTCGTGCGTAACGCCACGCGATACACTCAGGAGGGAACCACAGTCAAGATCCATGCGGCGAGAGTCCGCGCCTCGACCGGGGAGGAAGCCCTGATTGGCGTGACCGATGCCGGTCCGGGAGTGCCAGAGGACTCCTTGGAGCGGATTTTTCGCCCTTTTTACCGCATCGATGACGCGCGGGTGCGTTCGACCGGCGGAGTGGGTCTTGGGCTGGCCATAACCGAACAGGCCATCAGACTGCACGGCGGGTCGGTGAAAGCATCCAACTTACCTGAGGGTGGGTTGTCGGTTGAGATCCGGCTTCCTGTAGAGCACGTCGAGGCGCCACGAAATCGTCCGGCTCCTGTGACCACCGCTCCTCAATGAAGCCGGCCAAGAGTCCACGTTTGCTCTTCCCCGCCCATTCCTGATACACAAATGGGGTAAGCCTTTCTAAACAAAGTTAAATTTGCATCAGCTCAGATGGCAGGGGGAAGGTGGTCCTGAGCTCATCAGGCACCAGCTCCGCCAAGCCGAGACTGCCCGGAAATCCGGTGAGACGCCCCGGGGTTAGAGAATATGGGAGATCCTTCGATCGAGGAAGAAGAATGGGAACGAAGCTTTTTCGGCGGGTAGCTGCGCTGGTATTTTGTGCCGTGGTGATGACGGGCTGCATTAAATCTACTCTCAATGGCCTTTCTTCCGCGGATTTTGTGTGGGTCACAACTCAGGGAGACCAAAAAGTTACCGCCTTCTCGCTGAACACGACCAGCGGCTCGGCCTCGCAGGTTGGAAGCGCTGTGAGCACCGGCGTCGGACCAGTCGCCATGGCTATTACCGGCGATGGTAAGACCTTGTTCGTTGCCAATAATGGAGACGCGACCATCAGCGTCTATTCGGTTAACTCCGACGGCTCGCTGAAGAGCCAGGGCACCACGCCTTCCCAAGGTCAGAACCCCACGGGGCTGGCCGTCGACCCCACCAGCAAGCTGCTTTTTATCACCAATCAAGGCATTTTTAGCAGCAAGGCTTCCGGCACGGTAGCAGTATTCGCCATTAGTTCAGGGACGCTGACGGCGAAGACCACGTTCTCCACCGCAATGCCGAGCAATGCCACCGGAACTGGTCCAACGGCAGCGGTGGTTTCACCCGTTGGTTTCCCCTGCAAACCGAACGCCAGTCAGACGTCTGCAACCTGTTATGCGCTTTATGTTTCCAATCAATTTACCAGTACCATCTCCGCTTACGATTACTTGCTTGATGCTAGTGGGAATTTTGTGCTCGGGTCGGTCGACCTAAATGGGAACTTCATCACCGGCGGGACGGTTCGCAACTCTCCTTATCCATCGCAGCAAAACCCAAGTAGCCTTGCCTTCTCCCGCTGTGCCGGCATAACCACGGCGACGGCCAACTGCAGCGCTGCCGACGGCAACAATCTGTTCGTCGCCGATTCCGGATCGAACGATTTGAATGTCTTCTCCGCGTGCATTCAGGCCTCGGCTGCTTGCTCCTCGCCCGATGGCAGTCTCACCCCGGTGACCAACGCTCCGTTTGCCGCAGGCATCGGCCCTGTGTCGGTAATCGTCGATCCCGCAGCCGACTTCGTCTACGCCGTCGACGTCAAATCTAATCAGCTTTCCCAGTTCAAATACAGCCCAGCAACCGGCGGGCTCTCGGCCTTATCTCCGGCTACGGTGTCGACCAGCATCAACAACGCGAATCCGGTCTCGGGTGGAATCACTCACGATGGCAACTTCCTCATCGTACCCAATAATGGGGGCTCCAATCTCTTCGTACTGAAGGTCACATTGCCCGGCGGCACCCTGGCTCCAGCGGTTACCGAGTCGGTGCCCTTGGCGGGACAACCTTCGGCTGTGATTGCCCGTTAAGCCGGGGATGCTGACAATGCGCACTCGAAAATCCCATTGTCCAGGCTGGGTTACACTGGCCCTGATTTCCTCGCTGTTTGCGCAAACCAACGCTCCTGTCGCGATAACCGATGCCAAGCAGATTACCGCCAAGCCTGACGCAGAGGTCGAGCAGGGCGAACAGGCCCTCTCTCTTCAACGGCTCTACAACAGTCGCGAAGTCGGCGACACTGCTTGGTCTCCTGACGGCAAAAGCGTAGTGTTTGTCTCTAATATCACGGGACGCAACAATCTCTGGTTGGTTTCGGCCGATGGTGGTTGGCCGAGCCAGCTCACAGTGAGCGAGCAACGGCAAGCTCATCCCAACTGGTCTCCCACCGGGCAATGGATCGCCTACCAATCCGACTATGATGGCGACGAGCAGTGGGACATCTTCTTGGTCTCACCTTCATCTGGAGAGGTGGTCAACCTTACACATACCCGCGAGATTTCCGAGGAGGATCCGACCTGGTCTGCTGATGGCCGCTACCTCGCTTATGTGGCGAAAGCTAAGAAGGCTGCGTCATTTGAAATCGATGTATTCGATACGCTTTTGCGGGAAACCAAACACCTCACCAGCGGAACCGCGCCCGACAAACTGAACACCAATCCAATCTGGTCACGAGACGGCGCCTACATCTTCTTCACTCAGGAGCAAGCCAAGGGTACCGATTCTAATATCTTTGTCGCTGATCGGCGATCAGGAACCATTTCGCTTCTCACCCCTCATCAAGGCGAACACCTCTACTCCGCTGAGGATGTCTCGCCCACACCCTCGCCTGATGGGGGAAGCCTTCTGGTTACCTCAAATGCCAGCAATGGCTTTGACAATGTGGCCCTCCTCCCATACAGCGACAAAGGTGTGCGGGAGACCGGGCGCCTGCGCCCGGGGCCGTTGAAATGGCTCACGCGCGAGCATTGGGACATCCGGGGCGGTTCCTTTTCTCCTGATGGGCGGTCAGTCACTTGGTCGGTCAACGCCGACGGCAACACTGATCTCTACCTTCACGATCTTGCCTCTGCACGGAGTACTCAGCTGGCGCTGCCAAAGGGCATGAACTGGTTGGGAGGCGCTGAAAATGCCTTCAATGGGGATGGCACTCGCTTACTCTGCTACCATAGCGCGGCAAATGCCCCCAAGGAGGCTTGGGTCTATGAACTGAGGGACGGGCGTGCTACCCAACTTACGCATTCGCTGCTGGCTGGAATTTCTGCTCGTCACTTCGTAGAACCATCTCTGGTGCGCTATCCCAGCCGGGACGGAAAGTGGATGATCTCGTCGTTGCTTTACGTTCCTCATAATATGCAACGCAACGGCCAGAATGCCGCCATCATTTATATTCATGGTGGCCCCGCCTCCCAGAGCACAAATTCTTTTAACCGCTTTATTCAGCACATTGTGAATCAAGGATACATGCTGATGGCGCCAAATTATCGCGGTTCGACTGGATACGGACGCGATTTTCAGCAGGCCAACCTCTTCGATATGGGGGGAGGAGATCTTGACGACGTTCTTGCCGCCACCGACTTCCTCCTCAAAACCGGCTATCCAGATGCCAAAAAGTTGATCGTCATGGGCGGAAGCTATGGGGGCTATCTCACGATGATGGCCATCACCAAAGCACCCGACTTGTGGTCAGCCGGTATTGCCATCGTGCCATTCGTTAACTGGTTTACGGAGATGGCGCACGAAGATCCCGTTCTCGAACAGTCCGACCGCGCCACCATGGGTGATCCGGCAAAGAATCCTGACTTTTTTCGCGAGCGTTCCCCGTTGTTCTTTGTGGACAGAATCAAAGCACCGCTATTACTTTTAGCCGGAGCCCACGATCCGCGCTGTCCGCCAGAAGAAACCACCCAGGTGGTCGAAGAAATTAATAAACGGGGAGGAAAGGTCGAGCAGCGAATTTACGCCGATGAAGGCCACGGCTTTGCGCGTGTGGAAAATCAGATTGACGCCTACCAGCGTATCACCAACTTTGTAAAAGCCCATGTTCCACCGGCGGATTGCGGTTGCAAGCTCAACTAGTTGGGCAGATGCCGAAATTTCCCATCGCTCTTGCGGTTACCTGAGTCATGGGGGATGCCCATCTGCTGCTATTAGAGTTGAACTTACCGCAACTCTGTCTGAACATTCGTCACGCTCTTAGCCTGGACGGCTTCCAGGGAATGCTCGACGATGCCGGACGCCCAGCGCCCCACCGACATTCGCCCCGTTGCTGAGCCGGAGTCAGCCTGCGGCCAACCGCTGAGAGTACTTGCCGGAGTATGGAGACGATCTTTTCGTTCATAACCTCACTTTTTACAGCAATTCGGAGGGTGTGCGGCCCGAGTGACACATGAATTCCCGCTCCGCTGCGAATGAACAGATTTTGCTCGCGCGCGCGGCGCACCACTTCATCCGCAGGGGGCGCTGTCTGAGGGAGCGTGCACAGCACCCAATTGGTCACGCTTGGGAAAGCGGTAATTCCGCACTGCGTACGCAATTCGGAAGCAAGTTGGTCCCGCAGCTCTGCGGTGGCACGGTATTGCGCGGCATAGTAATCTGGCTCAGCCAAAGCCGCAACTGCGGCAACTTGAGCCGGGAGCGATACCGCCCAGGGCGGCACGAGCCGGGAGAGCGCGGCGATCTCCGCGGCCGGACCCACCAGGTATGCCGCTCGGAGGCCGCTAAGAGCGTAAACCTTCGACATGGACTTGCATACGAAGGCATTGCTCGAAACGCTGGCATAGTTCTCCAGGGAGTATTGGGAGCCGCAGAACTCAACGTAGGTTTCGTCAACCCAGAAGCGAGTGCTCGAAAAGCGCGAAATCAATTCGCTCAGAGACGCCGGTGAAACTAAAGTTCCAGTAGGCGAGTTGGGATTCACGATAACCACAGCATCGTATCCTTCACTGAGGCGGTCTTCCACTTCACTCAGGTCTACGCGAAAACCGTTTTCGGCTCTGGCCACGACGGAGTCCACTTTGCACTTGGTTACGTTCTGGAGGAGGTGACGATATTCGCCGTACATGGGCTCGAGGAGGAGCACGCGGGAGCGCGGACTGAACCAAGACTGGAAGGCGATAGCCATAAGCGCCGATGAACCTGCGGCGGGTAGAATCGAGGGTGAGGGAATTGCGCGCGCACGCGATATGGCTCGCACCAATCCCGCTGCGTGAGTGGGAGGCGAGGTGCGAACAAGAAGAGCAAGATGGTTCGCGATTGCGGAGAGGACAGCGGGGGCTGGGTCGAACCAGGCGTCGAGGACGTCGGCGTTGACGATCTGCTGGGAACGGCCAAGGTTTTTGAAATCTGCGCCAAGAGTATCCCAGAAAGCACCGCCGTGATCGCAGCGCTCGTTAGGCCGAAAGGCAAATGGGAGCCGCCAATCCACGGTGCTGGCAAGCCTTTTGAAACCTATCAGTGGAGCAATTGCCTGATGCACCTGTTTGATGCGGCCGGTCATTAGTTCGTACATGACCGCGCCGCAGCAGGCGGTCATTCCTGTCTGCCTCATGCCGCAGTGCGAGTACATGCCGACGAGTTCACGCCTGCCGATCGCCACCAGTTGCGATCCGCCGTGCGACTCCACGTAGCGCAGAGCGCCGTACATCAATAATGGCGCTACGATCCTACCGCGATGAGCAGAGAGCACGGTAAGTAGGCGAATTTCGTAAAGCGATTGGTCGAAGCTGACAGGGATTTCGTCGCGACTGAAATACTTGTCCACCGAATAGCTGCCGCCTGGCGGGGTGACGCTAACAAAGCCGAGGAGTTCGTCGCCCTGTTTGGCCACAATGTACTCATTGCGCTCGTCCAAGGCGTCGTGAAGAAGTCGTTCTTCGTTTGCCTGATGCTGCTGTAACTCGACAGCATAGACTTCATGCCGCGCTACATAGATCTGTTTGCGGTCTTTAGGCGAACCGAGGGCGATCACCACATGTCGAACGGGTTGTGTACTCATGCGCCAGCTGATTATACGCGGCACGGGTTAGGCGGTTAGGCACAGGCCAGTGCGAGCGTTTGCAGCTCGAGCTATGCTGATATCGACTGTCTCTCCCGCTTGCGCGCTCCGACCTCCGGTTCGCATCAGCATTACACTTGCGCATTCGGAGGTTGGCAAAATTCACGTCGAAGGGTGGCGGCGAACTCATTCGCGATGCGAGGGTCCCCATACCGGTCCGGCCCTGCGTCTTGCGCCGGGTTGGGGCGCGCAAATACGAATATCGGGCTCGCGCATACCAAGAAAGGATCGGTTCTTCACCATCGAGTACCTAGACTCATGGACAGAACTGGCCAGCCTTGGCTTGAATCGCTCGAATCAGGCCATCGACCGTATAATCCTTCGCCTCGATATCGGCGGCCAAGCCGCACTCAGCAAGAGTTGCTGAAGTAATCGGCCCAATCGAGGCACATAGAGCTCCGTGGAGAAGAGTTTTGTCCCCAAGCAGTTTTCGCCCGATCCCAGAACTCGCTGCAGGGCCAAGAAGCGCGAGGAAATTACGAACAGTTGAAGAACTAGTGAATGTGACTACATGCGGTCGTTGGCTCCGGTCAGCCATGACCGACCGCAATCGTGCGCCGGATGAGGCTGGAGCAACGGTTTCATAAGCTACCACGGTGTCGACGTGGGCGCCCATTCGTTTCAGCTGGCGCGGAATCACATCACGGGCGATTCTCGCCCGAACCAAAAGAACCTGCTTGCCCTCTATCTTACCCTGCAAGCTCTCCACCACCGACTCTGCGATGTAACGCGCCGGCACGACCGAGACCTTTAGCCCGAGCCGCTCAATGTGTTCGCGCGTAGATGGTCCAATGGCGGCGATGTGCAGATGTTTGAAATGCTCCTTGGTGAGGGCCAAATACTCAATGCGCTTGACCAATGCCTCCACCCCATTGACACTGGTCAAGATCAGCCAATCGTAGGTCGAAAGCCGGCCAAGGGCGTTATCCAGGGCCTTATAAGAGCGCGGTTTCCGGATCTCGATCAGGGGAATCTCGATGACTTCCGCTCCCAGGGCCTGGAGTCCCGCCGACAGTGAGCTCGCCTGCTGGCGAGCACGGCCGACCAGAATCCGAACCCCGGCGAGCAAGCGCTTTGGACCCTTACTCGGAAGCGGCATCTCCGACGATCTTTTTCTCGAAGGCGACAAACTCACTCCTCCTGGATGGCTTCACCGCCCCACCATTCAAGGTTCTGGCGCCCACTCTTTCCTTCAACGAGCCGGCTACGGCTGCTCTGGCACAGATGTCGGTCGGGCGTGCACCTGCGCAAGAATCGTTTGCCCTCCCCGCCGGAGAAGATTTTCTGCCGCCGTCGATCCAACGCCAACAGGATCGGTCCCCGTAACACACTCCCGTAGCACCAACGTTGCCGCGGGATCTGCTAGGACCGCTTCTAACCGCAATCTGTTGTTATGCCAGGTTGCGCTCGCCCCGATCGGCACCTGACACCCTCCCCCCAACCCATGCAGTAACGCACGCTCGCACGTAGTCTCGGCTCGCGCGATCGGGTCTTCCAGACCGGCGAGGGCCGCACATACCTCCACGTCGCGTTTGCGAACCTCAATGCCCAAAGCTCCCTGCCCTGCCGCCGGACAGATCTCCTCGA
>JAFAPG010000945.1 GCA_019247235.1 Acidobacteriota bacterium | reverse complement strand
CAGGAGCCAAGCCGGGAAGCTTTGCCCCCTTCTCAGGGGCGAGAATTACGGCGCCAGAACCGTCATTGAGGCCGGAGGAATTTCCCGCCGTAACCGTGCCGGTCGGTTTGACCACGGGTTTCAGCTTGGCCAAAGCTTCGATCGTTGTCCCTGGTCGCGGTTGCTCATCTTGGGAGACAACGAGAGAGGCGCCCTTTCCGGTCTGGACCGTGACTGGCACGACCTCCTCCGCCAAGCGGCCAGACAGGCCCGCCTCGGCCGTGCGACGCTGACTCCTAAAGGCAAATTGATCTTGGTCATCGCGCGAGATGTTCCATTCTTCAGCGACGTTTTCCGCCGTCTCCGGCATCGAATCGGTTCCGTATTTTTCTTTCATGGTGGGATTGACGAAGCGCCAGCCTAAGGTGGTGTCCTCCAACTTGAGCGAGCGCGTGAAGGCCAACTCTGCCTTGCCCAGGACAAAGGGTGCGCGCGACATGCTTTCAACCCCGCCGGCAATTACCAGCGATGCCTCTCCGGCTTTGATCGCTCTGGCCGCTATGGCTACGGCTTCTAGACTCGAGCCGCACAGCCGATTCACGGTGGCGCCGGGCACGTCTTTGGGCAAACCGGCCAGTAGCAACGCCATGCGCGCAACATTGCGATTGTCTTCACCGGCCTGATTGGCGCATCCGTACACCACATCATCGAGGCATCCCCAATCAACGCCGGGATGACGATCCATGAGCGTCTTAATGGGGATGGCCGCCAAATCATCGGTCCGGACCGAGGCGAGCCCGCCCGCATACTTTCCAAACGGGGTGCGAATGCCATCGCAAATGTAAGCCTCGTCCATTCGGCTTGTAACCGCCTGTACATCCCGCCCCCGCGGGCAGCGGCCGGGTTGAACTGGAGTCTACATCAAGAGTTCGGAAAAAACCGACGTGTGAACGATTTTTGGCTAGGCGACGATCTCGGCCGTTTACTGCATACATTACCGGGGTGAACAACAACCGCCCGCTCATTTACAATGGTTCTTTCTGCCGACCCACGCGGCGGTTGCTGTGGGTTGCTTAAAGCAAGATGGCGCAGCCACTTCCAGTTCTAGCCACCCTCATTGCCCAACACGGGCTTGAGCAATATGTGCGCCAACATTTTCTCGATAGCACCTTTATGGGCGTCTACCATGCCAACGCCTTCGATCTGGCGTTACTGATTCCCTACTTTACTGTGCTCGCCCTGCTCGCCTCCTACGGGCTGCACCGCTATCGACTGGTGTATCTCTACTACAAGAAAAGGACAAACTGCGCCAGCGAACCGGCAGAAAGATTTGAGGATTTACCTCGCGTGACGGTGCAGCTGCCGATCTTCAACGAACGATATGTCATCGATCGGCTGCTTGAAGCGGTATGTCGCCTGGAATATCCCCGCGATAAACTGGATATTCAATTGCTGGACGATTCGACCGACGAAACTGCCCATCTGGCGCGCAACCTGGTGGCTCATTATGCCGCTCAGGGGCATCCCATTTGCTATCTGCATCGCAGCAATCGGAAAGGGTTCAAGGCGGGCGCTCTGCATGATGGACTTAACTCCGCCCGGGGAGAGTTGGTCGCCATCTTTGACGCCGACTTTGTTCCCCCGCCTGATTTTCTGATTCGCACCGTCCATCATTTCACCGATCCCACCGTCGGCATGGTGCAAACCCGCTGGACTCATCTTAACCGCAGCTATTCATTTCTTACCGAAGTCGAAGCGATTTTACTCGACGGACATTTCGTCATCGAACATTCCGGCCGCGCCCGCAATGATGTCTTCTTCAACTTCAACGGAACAGCGGGTGTATGGCGGCGGCGTGCCATCGAGGAAGCCGGGGGTTGGGAGCACGACACTTTAACCGAGGACACCGATCTCTCCTACCGGGCGCAACTGAAAGGCTGGAAGTTCATCTACCGCCAGGATGTCGAGTGTCCGGCAGAGCTGCCAGTCGAGATGACCGCTTTCAAAACCCAACAGGCCCGCTGGGCCAAGGGGTTAATCCAAACCGGGAAAAAGATTTTGCCGCGAGTGATCAAAAGCGATCAGCCCTTTCGCGTGAAGCTCGAGGCTTGGTATCACCTAAGCGCCAACCTTAGCTATCCGCTGATGGTAATTCTCTCGGTGCTGCTGCTTCCTGCCATGGTCATCCGCTTTTATCAAGGTTGGTTGCAGATGCTTTATATTGACTTCCCGCTGTTTCTGGTCTCGACCTTTTCTGTGTCGAGCTTCTACTTGGTCTCCCAAAAAGAACTCTTTCCTCACACTTGGCCGCGCGCTTTGCTCTACATCCCCTTTCTGATGGCTCTCGGCATTGGGCTGACCGTGACCAATAGCATCGCGGTGCTTGAAGCACTGATTGGGAAACAAACCGCCTTCGCCCGCACTCCCAAATATCGAGTTGAGTCAAAGAAAGATGTTGTTCGCTCCAGCCAATATCGCAAGCGCCTGGGCTGGGTGCCTTGGCTTGAGCTGGTGATCGGTGGCTACTTCGCTCTCACCGTCTACTACGCATTTGAAAATGAGAACTACTTAACCGTCCCTTTCTTGCTCTTGTTTGTTATCGGTTATTGGTATACCGGGCTGATGTCGCTGCTGCAAGGCCGACTGGCGAGTCTCTCGCTGGCGCCCGCCGAGAGTCCGTCAAAACCATTCCCGGTAGGTGTGTAGAAGCGCTCCCCGCCTCCCATCGTTGTTGACCTCAAGCGGGTCCATTTCTTTTCTTTGCTTCCACAGAGAGGTAGAATGCGTCTCGCTCATTACGGCTACGAAGCGGAGGTTGCTATGCATCACCAGAAGGTCGCAGTCTGTCTACTCTTGTTGGCAGCGCTGGTCTGGCTCCCCGGTTGCGGAGGGCATAGTGGAGAAACTTACGTATTGGTTTCGACCAATATCAAGATTCCCTATTGGCAGAGCGCGAGCGCGGGGTTCGCCCGCTCAGCCCAGCAACTCGGGGTTGGCTATTCCTTCGTCGGGCCGGATGTCTACGATGCCAATGCCGAGCGCGACGCCTTAGAAAACGCCATCCAGAAAAAACCCGCGGGCATTCTCATCTCGGTCTCAGATGCGAATGTAGTCAAAGACGGCATCGATCACGCGGTGGCCGCTGGTATTCCCATCATCACCTTGGATTCCGATGCTCCCTCAAGTAAACGCCTGTTCTTTATCGGGACCAACAACTATCAAGCGGGCATGGCGGGGGGAAAGCGCCTGATTCAGGAACTAAAAGGTAAAGGCGACGTGGTGGTTTTTACCATGCCTTCGCAGCCAAACCTCACGGAACGGCTGCACGGATATCGTGACGCTCTCGAGAATTCGCCCCAAATCAAGCTGTCTCACATGGTGGACATGAAAGGTGACTCTCGCATCGCCTTCGATACCACGACCCAACTTTTGGCCAATGATAAGAAGGAGCACATCGACGCCTTTGTGTGTCTAGAAGCGCTGTCCGGCAAAGAGGTCGCCACGGTGCTCGATAATAACGGGATCAAAGGCAAAACCATCGTGGCCATGGATACAGATCCGGAGACTCTGAGCTGGATTCAAAAAGGAGTCATCGCCGCCACCATTTCCCAAAAGCCATACACGATGGCGTTTGTCGGACTAAAGATGCTCGACGATCTGCATCACGAGCGACTGAATACGCTCGACGCCGATTGGGCGCATGACAACTTCGCCCCCGTTCCTTCCTTCGTCGATACCGGCTCGGCGGTGGTCGACAAAAGCAATGTGGACGCTTTTTTAGCGGCATCAAAGTCGGTCACGGGAAAGTAGAAAAATTGAGACATCGCAGCCTAGCAATCGTCTTCACCTTCTCCGTCTCCGTTTTCTCCTGCGCCTTGGAGCGGCAAGCCAGCTCGGACTACCACGCCCGCCGCCAGGCCTTGGCGCGAGCCCTTTCCGGAGGGGTGGCGATCTTATTTGCTCCTCGCGAATCTACCGGCCCAAATGACCTGTATGGCTATCGTCCCGACGAGAATTTCTACTACCTGACCGGATGGGCAGAGCCCGGAGCGGCCTTACTGATTGCCCCCGCGCAAGATGCCCAAGACGGCAGCCCCGCCCAATCCTATGCCGAAATCTTATTTCTTCCCGCTCGCAACTACACTGAGGAGCGATGGACTGGACCAAAGCTTGGCCCGGATGACCCCAAGGCGGCAGAAACCGCGGGCGTCGATCGTGTGGAGGGGCTCGATCAAATGCGCGACGAACTCGCAAAGCGATTGCCAAATCTCAATGCGAAGATCCTGACCGACATCCCTTTGAACGATGAGATCTCTAATTCGGAACGGCCTCTCAGCTGGCTTAAGGGCGCTAACGCCTTTCCCGTGGGTACCTCCTATGCCGATATTCGGCCTTTGCTCTCCCGATTGCGCACCGTCAAAGATGCCGGCGAAATCGAGCTCATCCGCAAGGCTGTAAATGCCTCGATTGCCGCGCAGCTGAGCGCCATTCGGGCCATTCGAGCGGGCATCACCGAGCGAGAACTCGCCGCTTTGCTCGGGTACGAGTGGGGCCGCCGCGGCTGTGAGCGTCCGGCCTATGCACCCATCGTGGGTTCAGGGTTTCGTTCCACCATTCTTCACTATTCCTCGGATTCGGCCACAGTTCACGCAGGCGACCTCGTGCTCATCGATGCTGCCGGCGAGTACTCACTCTATGCCTCCGACATCACCCGCACCCTCCCGGCTGATGGCAAGTTCAGTTCCCGCCAGCGGGAGATCTACAACATCGTGCTCGGGGCGCAAGAAGCCGCCATCGCGGCCTTTCAGTCGGGAAAATCACACCTGTTGCGCCATCAGCCCGATTCGCTCTACGACGTCGCTTTCGCCTACATCAACACCCACGGCAAAGATTCACATGGCGAAGGCCTGGGCAAGTATTTCATCCATGGGCTCGGTCACTATGTGGGACTGAATGTCCACGATCCCGGCGATTACTCGCTTCCCCTCGCCCCGGGCATGGTTTTCACCATTGAGCCGGGAATCTACATCCCCGAAGAAAGCTTCGGTGTACGCATCGAAGATATGTTCCTGGTCGAGCGAGGCGGAAAGCTCGTTCGTCTTACTCAGACGCTTCCGCAATCGGCCGAGGAGATCGAGAAGTTGATGGCTCACTGAACCAACGAGCAGAATTACGGAGGGCCGAAGAATTCGGCCCTTCCCCGCTAGTCGTAATATTCGAGCCCCAGATGGGTGATCAGGGGTTCGCCCCGTAAATGCCGCAACGTGTTCTTCAGCTTCATCAGTTGAATAAAAAGGTCATGCTCGGGATAGAGCCCGGGGGCGGTCATCGGGGATTTGAAATAGAAGCTGAGCCACTCCTGGATGCCTATGTCGCGTAGCTGCGAGCTCCGCTGTGCTAAGTCAAGAAATAGCACCAAATCGAGAACAATAGGCGCAGCCAAAATGGAATCGCGGCAGAGAAAGTCCACCTTGATCTGCATAGGGTAGCCCAGCCATCCAAAAATATCGATGTTGTCCCAACCCTCTTTGTTGTCTCCGCGCGGGGGGTAGTAATTAATGCGAACTTTGTGGGTAAACTTCCCATACAGCTCAGGATAGAGCTCAGGCTGAAGGATGTGCTCAAGCACGGAGAGCTTCGATTCTTCTTTGGTCTTGAATGAACCGGGATCCTCAAGTACCTCGCCATCGCGATTACCCAAAATGTTGGTCGAAAACCAACCGGCAAGTCCAAGCAGTCGCGCTTTAAATCCTGGAGCCAGAATTGTTTTCATCATGGTTTGCCCGGTTTTGAAATCTTTGCCACAAATAGGGGCTTGGTTCCTGCGGGACAGCTCGAGCATTACCGGAAGGTCCACGGTGAGGTTGGGGGCACCATTGGCGAATGGGACACCTTCGACCAGTGCCGCATAGGCATAGATCATGGAGGGAGCAATCGACTCGTCGTTTTGCTGTAAGGCTCTCTCAAAAGCCTTGACGCTTTGATGGGCAGCGGTGGGTTCAAGGAAAACCTCAGTTGAGCCACACCAGATCATGATTAGCCGCGATGCCTGCGAGCTCTTTTTGAACTCGCGGATGTCGGAGCGTACCTGCTCGGCTAGCTCCATTTTGTTCTTACCCTTCTTGACGTGATGGCCGTCCAATTTTTTGACGTAATTGCGGTCAAAGACCGCGGCCAAAGGCCGAACTGAGCTGAGAAAGGGTTTGAGCTGTTCGAGCAATTGCCGTTCGAGAACTCCGGCTTTCGAAGCGGCGGTGTACATGTCATCTGCAAAAGCGTCCCAGCCGGTAAAGACCAGATCGTCGAGCGCGGCTAAGGGAACAAACTCCTTGACTTTGGGAGAGCGTCCCTCGGTTCTCCGGCCCAGTCGTATGGTTCCCATCTGGGTGAGCGAGCCGATGGGACTGGCGATCCCTTTGCGCACGGCTTCGACTCCGGCCACGAATGTCGTCGCCACGGCGCCCATGCCGGGGATCATGATGCCCAGCTTGCCCTTCGCGGGCTGAATCGGGGAACTCGTAACTGTCTTGTTT
>JAFAPG010000941.1 GCA_019247235.1 Acidobacteriota bacterium | reverse complement strand
GCGGTGAGGCGGCCGGGCAGCCAGGGTGCGATCTGGTCTGCCATTATTTTCATGTAATCAGTGGCCGCGATCACAGGCATGTCGAGGTTTCCGAGAACTTGCAGAACATACGGTGTGCGCGGCGGCTCGGTCGGATGCAGGCGGTTCCAGCGATCGGTAACGAGCGCATCGCGGCGGAGCTCGGTATAGCTGGTGACGCTCCAGACATTGGCCCCTATGCCATATTTGTCACTCAGAATGGTCTGCGCCTTCAGGGCTTCGTTCAAGATAGGACCACTGCCGAAGAGCGTGACTTGCGCTGACCCGGTCTCCGACGGCTTGAAGAGGTAGAGGCCGCGCAGAATGCCTTCCTGAACGCCCGGGGTGTCAGGCATCGCCGGCTGCACGTAATTCTCGTTGCAAACCGTGAGGTAGTAGAAGCGATCCTCGTTATTCTCGGACATGCGATAAATACCGCTCTGTACAATCACCGCAATTTCGTAGGCGTAGGCAGGATCATAGCTGCAGCAGGTGGGCACGACACTCGAGAGGACGTGGCTATGTCCGTCGTCGTGTTGCAGACCTTCGCCAAGTAGGGTCGTGCGTCCGGCCGTGCCCCCGATCAGAAAGCCTTTACCGCGCGCATCGGCGAATGCCCAGATGAGATCCCCGATCCGCTGGAAACCGAACATCGAATAGTAGATAAAGAAGGGAATCGTGGGAACACCGACGTTGGCGTACGCCGTCCCAGCTGCCGTGAAGGAGGCCATAGCGCCCGCTTCTGTGATGCCTTCTTCCAGAATCTGGCCGTCCTGAGCCTCGCGGTAGTACATCAAAACTTCACTGTCCACGGGCTTGTAGAGCTGGCCGCCGCTGGCATAGATGCCTCGCTCGCGGAACATAGATTCCATTCCGAAGGTACGCGCCTCATCGGGGATGATTGGCACGATGTACTTGCTCAATTCGGGAGCTTTGAGCAAGGCCTTTAGCACAGAAACGAAAGCGCTGGTGGTGGAGGCTTCACGGTTGCGCGACCCGGCCAATAATTCGTGGAAGATTTCAAGCGGCGGCGCTTTGAGTTCGATGCGCTTTGGAGAGCGCGTGGGAAGGTACCCGCCGAGCGCCTCGCGCCGCTCCTTAAGATACTTGATTTCGGGGCTGTCT
This sequence comes from Acidobacteriota bacterium, assembly GCA_019247235.1. Classification (GTDB taxonomy): domain Bacteria; phylum Acidobacteriota; class Terriglobia; order Terriglobales; family Acidobacteriaceae; genus Gp1-AA145. The sequence continues at coordinate 2,852 of JAFAPG010000941.1, read as the reverse complement.
TCCGGAGGCTTGATGAAAGAGATGGTGTGGATATTTTCTTTAGGCAGATCCAAACCAAATCGATCGGCGAGATAAATAAGCTCCTGCTCGTTGAGCTTCTTCTGTTGATGCGTGATGTTCTTGCCTTCGCCGGCCTCTCCGAGACCGTAGCCTTTAACAGTCTTGAAAAGAATGACCGTTGGCTGGCCTTTGTGCTCGGTCGCGCGCTTCAGCGCGTTATAGACCTTCAGCGGATCGTGACCGCCACGCCGGAAACGGGCAATCTGGTCGTCAGTCTTGTCTTCGACGAGCTTGAGCAGCTCAGGATATTTTCCGAAGAATTCTTTGCGGGTATATGCGCCACCATGAGCCTTGAAATTCTGGTACTCGCCGTCGACGCATTCTTCCATGCGCTTGAGCAGCAGACCGCTGGTATCGCGAGCAAACAGTTCATCCCAATCACCGCCCCAAATGACTTTGATGACGTTCCAGCCATCGCCGCGAAACACTCCTTCGAGTTCCTGAATCACGCTGCTGTTCCCGCGAACTGGTCCGTCGAGCCGCTGCAGGTTGCAGTTGATCATAAAGATCAGATTGTCCAGTTTCTCGCGTGCCGCCACGTGCAATGCGCCGGTGGACTCCGGCTCGTCCATTTCGCCGTCGCCTAGAAAGGCGTAGACCTTCCGATCACTGCGGGGCAAAATCGCGCGGTTCTCCAGATATCGCAAGAACCTCGCGTTGTAAATGGCATTGATGGGACCAAGGCCCATGGAGACGGTCGGAAACTGCCAAAAACCGGGCATCAGCCAAGGGTGCGGGTACGAACTTAGTCCCGGAGTTTCGCGTAGCTCGTGACGGAAATTGACCAGCTGCTCTTCGGTCAGGCGCCCCTCCAAAAAAGCGCGAGCATATATTCCCGGTGAAGCGTGGCCCTGTAGATATACGAGATCGCCCGGCGCACCGTCGTAACTGGCGCGGAAAAAGTGATTGAAACCCACTTCAGAGATGGTGGCAAGCGACGCATACGTGGAGATGTGGCCGCCAATGTTCGGGTCATACTTGTTGGCTCGTACGACCATGGCGGCTGCGTTCCAGCGAATGATGCTCTTCAGATGCCTCTCAATGGCGCGGTCCCCCGGATAGGGTAGTTCTTCGTGCACCGGGATGGTATTCAAATACGGGGTGTGCACTTCCTGGGGAACAGAGACACCAAAATCTGCGGCGCGGGCGAGGACCTTTTGCAAAAGATAAGCGGCACGATCGGGCCCGGCTTCGTCGACTACCTGTTCGAGAGCCTCCAGCCACTCCGATGTTTCCTGTGGATTAAGGTCGGTCCGGGGTTCCTCTTTGGTTTTAAGCATCTTGTATGCGTGGCCGATGCGGTGAAAAACAGCTCTACTGGTTGAGAACGCGCACAAACAGGCGCGAAATGCTCTGCATTAACTAAATTATCGCTTATCGCTTGCATTTCCCCTGTTGGTCAGGCAATCTAAAAGGTTTTCGAGAAACAATCCACGTCAATGAAGGTGCGAGTCCTCTACCATGACCACTGCTTCGATGGAGCGGCCTCGGCGGCATTTGTAACACGATTTTTGCAAAGCAAATTCTATCCCATCGCGGAATTCTCTTACACCGGCTTGGCGCATCGGGCCGATCAATTGTTCGAAGACACTCTGTTCGACGGCGATGCGAACGTGATTGTCGATTTTAAGTACGCTACTCACCCCAACCTGACGTGGTGGTTCGATCATCATCAGAGCGCGTTCTTGAGTGCGGAAGATGCAGAACATTTCCGGCGCGAGAAGTCTTCCCGCAAACTGTTCGATCCGAGTTACCGTTCCTGTACGAAGTTCATTTCCACAGTGGTGAAGGAGCAGTATGGCTTTGAAGCGCCTGACCTCGAAGAACTGGTGACTTGGGCCGACGTGGTCGACGGCGCTTTGTATGAGAGCGCCAAAGCCGCCGTCGAAATGGATGAACCTGCGATGAAGCTGACGCTGGTGATCGAAGGCAGCCAGGGGCCAAACCTGGTGCGAAAGATCATCCGCGCAATGCAGCACGAGACGTTGGCGGAGATTGCCGAGCACCCGGACATCAGGGCTGAATACAGCCGCCTGCACGAGACGCATCTGCACAATATCGACGTCATTCGCCGCGCTGGTTCTTGCGAGCGAGGGGTCATCTATTTCGATCTGGTTGGTTACGGGATTGAAGGTTACAACAAGTTCATCCCGTATTATTTGTTCCCGAATTCTTCCTATACGGTCTCGGTCTCGACTTCCAGCTTTCGCACCAAGGTCTCCGTGGGTTCGAACCCCTGGGCACTGGAGCCACTGCGTCACAATCTGGCGACGATTTGCGAACGCTACGGCGGAGGCGGTCATCCGAAGGTGGGTGCGATCAGCTTTCCTATCGGCGCTCTAGCGGAAGCGCGAAAGGCTGCGGCGGAGATCACAGAAGAATTAAAGGGATAGCTTTTCCAGGTGCTTGGCTAGCATATCGACTTCCACATTCACTCGCGAACCTGGGTGATAAGACCGCAGGGTCGTGTGTTGATAAGTGTAGGGAATGATCGTGAACCCGGCGAGATTGCCGTCCAGTTCGGCAACCGTGAGACTTATGCCATCAACAGCGAGCGATCCCTTGCTGACGATGTAACGCGAGAGATCCTGCGGCACGCAAATCCGCAGCCACCAATTGTCCTCGCCGGCAGACTCAAGAGAAATGATTTCCGCCGTGCTGTCGACGTGCCCGTAAACGAAGTGACCCTCGATGCGGCCGTTTGCCCGCAGGGGACGCTCCAGGTTGACCGGAAATCCTGTCTTGAGATCTCCCAAATTGCTGCGTTTCAAAGTTTCTGGCGCAAGATCGGC
>JAFAPG010000932.1 GCA_019247235.1 Acidobacteriota bacterium | reverse complement strand
CTAAAGAGCGTGGCGGCAACCACGGTTGCCAGCTCGCTCTCTACAAAGCTCTCACGAGCCGAGGGTTCCATTCCCTACCGAACCATGGGGCGTAGCGGCGAAAAGATTTCTCTTGTAGGAATCGGCGGCTATCACCTAGGCCGACCTTCGGAACAGGATTCCATCCGCATCGTGCGTACTGCCCTTGATGAAGGCGTCAACTTTCTTGATAACTGCTGGGACTACAACCAAGGGCTCAGTGAGGAGCGCATGGGAAAGGCTCTCGGCGAAGGTTATCGTCACAAAGCATTTCTCATGACTAAAATCGACGGGCGGACCAAGTCAGCCGCGGCGCAACAATTGGATGAGTCCCTCCGCCGGCTTAGGACTGATCACATCGATCTGTTGCAATTCCATGAGGTCATTCGAGAGAACGATCCGGAGCGCATATTTGCGCCCGGCGGAGGGATGGAAGCTGTGCTCGAGGCAAAGAAGCAGGGCAAGCTTCGTTTTATTGGTTTCACGGGCCACAAGAGCCCGGAAATTCACAATAAGATGCTTGAAACCGCATTAGCTCATAACTTTGCCTTCGACGCTGTGCAGATGCCTCTGAATGTAATGGATGCTCACTACGATAGTTTCGAAAAGAAGACTGTTCCCTTGCTGGTTAAGCATGGAATTGGAATTTTGGGCATGAAGCCTATGGGCGATGCCATCATTCTGAAGAGTAAAACCGCCACTGCCGTCGAGTGTCTGCACTACGCCATGAACCTGCCGACCAGCGTGGTCATCACCGGGTGCGACTCGGTCGAGGTTCTTCATCAGGCGCTTGACGCCGCCCGTAGTTTTAAACCCATGAGCTCAGAACAGATTGCTGCTTTACTGGCCAAGACCTCGCAGGCGGCTATCAAAGGAGAATACGAACTGTACAAAACCAGCCACAACTTTGATGGTACCTACCACAATCCCCAGTGGCTGGGGTGACAAAGGGTACAGGGCAGATCGCCACGCGCTAGCCGCATTGCCTCGCGCGCCCCTGATGAAGCGGAGAGATCGCGCCTAACCTTACGGAAACTTCGCTTTGGGGCCCCCCCGTAGTGGCCGAGCTGCTCCGATAAGTTCGTCGGCTGGTGCGGAGGAGAAGAACCGAATGCCCGTCTTCTGTCACAGAAATTCCGCACGTCCAATCTCCAGCGAGTCGTGGGACAATTTGAGAGGTATACGCTGGAGCATTTCATGTCCAAGCCACTCAAGAAGATCCTGTTGGCAGTTGCCGCTTTCATCGTCGTCGTGTCGGCTGTGTTTGTGTTCAACCAAACCATCGAAATTGTCCAATCCGCGCGCTCCGTCAACCTCATGCTTGGGACGGGGGTGATGTGGGCGCTGATCTTTACATATCTCATGGTTTTGGCGACCCCGCTTATGCTTTGGTTCCGACTCCCGAAGCGAATGCTGCCGCCGTCCTACACCGAGGGCCCTGCATACGACCTGTTCCTGGCGGATTTCAAGAAACGATTATTGAGGAATCCCCGCTTGTCCGGGTATCCCATGCGTTCGGCCGAAGAAATTCATGCGGCGCTCGAGGCCCTGGATAAGCATGCCGACCAAGTGGTTACATCGGCGGCCTCAGCCGTCTTCCTCAGCACCGCGGTGCTACAAAGCGGGCGATTGGATGTTCTGGTGGTCTTTGCCGCTCAAACTCGATTGATTTGGAAAGTCGCACATGTTTATTATCAGCGCCCCTCTGTGCGAGATTTTCTGCAGCTATATGCGAATGTGGCCTCGGCGGCGCTTCTTGCCGCTGGCATTGAAGATATCGATGTTGATGTATTGGTGGGAACGATCTTCGGATCAACCGTGGCTGCGATTCCGGGCATGCATTTACTGGCAAGTTCTGTACTGTCGGGCTCAGCCAATGCCTTTTTGACGCTTCGCGTCGGCATGATTACCAAGGAATACTGTCGCTCGACTACCCGGATTGAAAAAGCCGGGCTGCGCCGAGCCGCTACCTTAAAGGCTGCCAAGCTGCTCGGCTCGATTGTTCGCGATGGTACCGTGAAGCTCTCGAAAGCTGCCATCACCGCATCGCGGACTAGGTTCAGCCAAGCCTTGGAAAGAATAATGGGACGCAGACCAGCCGAAAGTACCTACTGAGGCCTGCTCAGTGCAAGATGGAGAAAAACCTTACCAAATCACGAGCCCGATTCTTCGCCCGGTGGGTCGCTTTTTAACGCGCCTTCGCCCTTTTTCGCGTAAGTTTAATGAGAGTCGCGGGCAACCTGCGCCCCGCTCGCCCCCACGAGAAAATCCAGGTCCGCACCTTTGTCCGCCTGCATGACGTGCTCGGCATAAAGCCTGAGCCAGCCTCGCTCCGGCAGCGGCGGCGGTGTCCACTGGGCCCTGCGCGCGGCCAGAGTACGGTCGTCGATCTCAAGCCGCAGTTCTCGTCTGGGGACATCCAAGCTGATCATGTCGCCAGAGCATACCAGCGCCAGAGGGCCGCCCGCAGCTGCCTCAGGACAGACATGCAGGACTACGGTTCCATAAGCAGTTCCGCTCATCCTGGCATCAGAAATGCGAACCATGTCGCTCACGCCTCGCCGTAGCAATTTAGGCGGCAGCAACATGTTGCCTACCTCAGCCATGCCGGGATAGCCCTTGGGGCCACAGTTTTTGAGCACCATAACGCAGTGCTCATCAATGTCCAAGGATTCGTCATTGGTGCGCGCGTGACAGTCTTCAATACTTTCGAAGACCACCGCCCGTCCACGGTGTTCGAAAAGATGGGGGCTTGCCGCCGAGAGCTTAATGATGGCGCCGTCTGGAGCTAGATTTCCGCGAAGCACGGTAATACCGGCGCATGGCTTGAAGGGACTCGAATAGGAGTGGATCACCTCACGATTCCAGCAGGGCGCTTGGCGAACATTTTCCCAAATCGTCTTCCCATTCACGGTAAGCGCTTCCCCATTCAACGCGCCCGCTTGGCCGAGCTCACGAAGCACGGCCGGAAGTCCTCCGGCGTAAAAATAATCTTCCATCAGATATTTGCCCGAAGGCTGCAGGTTCACTAAACATGGCAGTTCCGATCCATAGCTCTCGAAGTCGCTGAGCGACAATCGAACGCCCATGCGGCCAGCCAGAGCAATCAGATGAATCACCGCATTGGTCGAACCACCGATGGCGGCATTGACACGAATGGCGTTCTCAAAGGCCGGCCGTTGCAAAATCTTGGCTATTCCCAGTTCCTCGCGAACCATGTGCACGATACGTCGACCGGTCATTTGTGCGAGCGTATTGCGGCGGGCGTCGACCGCGGGTATGGCCGCGTTCCCCGGCAGGCTCATACCCAGCGCTTCCACCATGTTGGCCATGGTTGAAGCCGTACCCATGGTCATGCAGTGGCCTTTCGAGCGATGCATGCAGCTCTCGGCCTCGTAAAATTCTTCCAGTTTCATCTCGCCCTTGCGAAGTTGATCGGTCATCTGCCATAAACCTGTGCCTGAGCCAAGATCACAGCCCCGAAACTTTCCCGAGAGCATCGGGCCTCCTGAGAGTCCAATGGTCGGAAGTCCACAGGAGGCTGCGCCCATCAGAAGCGAAGGAGTGGTCTTGTCGCACCCCATCAGCAGCACCACCCCATCCATGGGATTACCCCGGATCGACTCCTCGACGTCCATGCTCGCCAGGTTGCGAAACAGCATGGCCGTTGGGCGGAGCTGAGTCTCCCCGAGTGACATTACGGGAAATTCCAGAGGAAAACCGCCGGACTCCCATACGCCGCGCTTCACCCATTCCGCCAGCTCGCGAAAATGTCCGTTGCACGGGGTGAGCTCCGACCAGGTGTTACAAATGCCAATCACGGGCCTACCGTCGAAGACATCGTGCGGCCAACCTTGATTCTTCATCCAACTACGGTAGAGGAAGCCGTCGCGTCCTTCTCGTCCGTACCATTCCTGACTGCGCAACTTCTTCATGGTGGTTTCCAATCCGATTTGAGATTTTCGCCGTATGGCTTTCGATCATAGCGTAAGTTGCCGTAAACGTGATTTCAGCCTGACCACCGCTTGACGAACGAAAGAACTGGTCGGATTATTCATAAGCACGACCGGAGCAAATCTTGAACACTGCCGAGTCCCTGGATAGTATGCGTTGTTCGCAGCCCGGAACCTCTGTACTGCCTGGGACGGCGCTTGCCCTCGCCTTTTTTCTTTTTTTCCCCGCCACGGCAAGAACTGCGAGTAACTCTCTAGAAAC
>JAFAPG010000787.1 GCA_019247235.1 Acidobacteriota bacterium | reverse complement strand
TTAGTGCCCAGGCAGGTGTCGATCACATTGTCGAGTTCCGCTTTCTGGAAGGGCTTGGTAATGTAGTCAGCCGCGCCCAGACGCATAGCCTGCACCACTTTTTTGGTGTCGTTGACGCAGGAAAGCATGATGACCTTCACACTGGGCTGCAGTTTGCGCAAGCCTTCGAGCGTCTCCAAACCGTCAATTCCCGGCATCAACAAGTCCAACAACACCAGATCTGGGACCAGCCCCTTCTCTACCGCGGCCAAGGCTTCTTCGCCCGTGGTTGCGGTCGCCACCTTATGATCGTCGACTTCGAGCAGGGTCTTGATATAACGCAGCATTCCCGGTTCGTCGTCGACCAGCAAAATCTTGGCTCGTTCGCTCATTTACTGACATTCCTCCGGTTCACTGGTTGGCGGTTTCAAAGGAACGATGAAGGAGAACTTGGAACCCGCTCCCGGTTCACTCTCAACCCAGATCTTGCCAGCCATGCCCTGCACCAAACGGCGGGCAATAGCCAAGCCTAGACCCATTCCTTCGCTGTGTTCACTTGAGGGCAGACGAAAAAAATCGTCGAAAATTTCCAGGTGATATTCCGCCGGGATGCCCGGACCGGTGTCAGAAACGCTGATCTTGACCGAGTTCGGTTGGCTAAGAGGACGCCGCCGGCGTTCGTCCGATACCAGAGGACTACTCATGGTGCGGCGATCCCACAGATTGGGCTCGGCATGCAACCAGACTGTCCCTCCGGCGGGGGTAAACTTGTAAGCATTTTCGAGCAGGTTGAAGACGACCCGCTCGAGCTTAGCCGCGTCAAAAGGAAATTCGATCACTTTCTCGTTGGCCAGAAAATACAGAGCCAGGCCTTTTTCCTGAAAACGTGGCGACCATAGGCGGCAGACCTCGGAGAGGCAAGCGTTCATGTTGCCGGCCTCAAAACGCATCTTGAGTTCGCCAGTTTCAAGCGCGCTGAAGCTCAGGAAATCCTGAATGTAATGCTGCAAACGTTGACCGTTCGAACGCATATCCTTGAGAACTTCGCGTTGCCGGTCATTCAAGCTGCCGAGCTTTTCACTCTGCAACAGCTCCACGTACCCGTTCAGAATGGCGAGTGGAGTCTTTAGATCGTGCGCGGCCGAAGCCAAAGCATGGGTGGTCCTGAGGTAGCGCTCTCGTAGTTGCGAGTACTCTTGAATTTCAAGCGTGCTGGGCTCAAGCTCTCCGCCCCCTGCAGTGCCGCTACTCGCTGCGGCTGCAGACGCTTCATTCCCTGGTATGGGCACCGATGTCCCCTTCCACTTCTACAAGTTGCACTTCGGGGGGAGCGGCACTCAGGCTGGTCAAAGGCTGAATTACCGATACTGAAATGCTAGGGTACGGGGATGGCGGGTGTCAATTCAAAATGCAAAAGATTTGTCACTTTCGGTAAATGATTTCCAACTTCTGCCCGAAAATGCCAGGTGAATACACTGAGAGTACATGCGTAAACAGTAAGATTCACCTATAAAAAGGCTAGTTCTTTAGCTGCTTCATCTCCAGGCGCCTCATAGCTCTAGGGTTGCGGGTCGTCGGGGGTATCGGTTTGGCCCCTAAGATGCGGCTAGGGCCAGCAATCGAAACCATAAGGGGGCGCGGGTTTTGGAACAACGCAAACAGGCAGTGGAACGCCGCGAGTGGGTCCGGTTGCCTCTTGCCATCCCGGTCTTCGTGCGTAGCCGCGACCAGAGTGGAAAAGACTTCCTGGAGTTCGCCACCGCCCTGAATATTTCCGCCGGAGGCGCACTGGTAGCCGTGCACCGTGTCCTTCGGCCAGCAGCGCAGGTTTCGCTCGAAATCCCCAGCGCCCCGTTAGCCGCCTCCGCCCCCATCCCCAAGAGCTCCCGTAATCTGCGGGCCAAGGTAATACGCGTAACCCATGGCGAAGGTTACCACCTTCTCGGGGTGAAGTTTAACCACGCTCTCCTGAACTCCACCGGCCGCGCCCTTTTTTCCCGATAGGAAAGTTACTTCTACTGTGTGAATTTCTTTTCCCACCGAAAGCCGGGGAACCCGAATCTTTCGCCTTAGCCCGACGGGGGGAGGTTCTGCCCTCGGCCACAAACATAAATGACTGGTAAAAACGGGGTTAAGCCTCAAAACGCGAGCCCTGCGGCGGCCCGGGAGGATTTGGTTCCTGGGGTGCACGTACCTCGAGCAGCAAAGGAGACGTGCCGGGCATGTCCACAAGCGTATCCAGTTCGGTCAGCTCCCTGATTCAGTCCCTAGGGGAAATACCGCCA
>JAFAPG010000619.1 GCA_019247235.1 Acidobacteriota bacterium | reverse complement strand
GACGAGATGCCGCCGGGAAGAACACCGGTGGTGACGCGTCGTGTAGGTGATCAGCGCGCAAGCGAAGTGTGGGCATTCCTGGCCCAGCAGGTGAAGCGCGGCCATCAGGCCTATGTGGTATATCCAGTAATCGAGGAGAGTGAAGAGAAAGAGCTCAAAGCGGCAATGAAGATGTACCGCGAGCTGAGTAAAAAAATATTTCCCACCCTGAAAGTCGCTCTATTGCACGGCCGCATGGATGCAGAGAGCAAAGAGCTCACGATGAAACTCTTCCATCAGGGAGAGATTCAGATCTTGGTTTCAACCACGGTGATTGAAGTCGGCGTGGACGTGGCCAACGCAACGGTGATGGTCATCGAGCACGCGGAGCGATTCGGTCTGGCACAACTCCACCAGCTACGAGGACGCATCGGTCGTGGTGCGCAAAAGTCCTATTGCATACTGATGACCGGGAAAAGAGTCTCGGAGCAGGGAGAACGGCGTCTCGATGCCATGGTGCGCACCAGCAACGGCTTTGAGATCGCTGAACTCGATCTCGAGCTACGCGGTCCGGGAGAATTCCTGGGCACGCGGCAGGCGGGATTACCAACCTTCCAGATTGCTAATCTGGTGCGTGACCGTAGCCTACTCGAAGGCGCCAGACAAGAGGCTCGAGCCCTGCTTTCGGGTTCCGACGAACGGATCTCGCAAGCGGAAATCGATCGAATGCTCGGCCATGTGCGCGCTCGTTGGCAGAAAAGCTACGGCCTGGCCGAGGTAGGTTAAGGCATTCGCCCAAGGGCGCGCCGGTGAGTTCGAGGAAATCCCTGAGCGGGTCGACTACAATCGGCTATTGCATCTCTTGTTCGAAGGGCGGTTTTCCTGCGGAGGAATTATGAAGCCACTGGTCTCTTGCTTCCTCGTAGTACTCGCGACCTGCGCGCTGAGCAAATCAGCTGAACGGCGACCGAAAATCACAGGCATCGACCATGTCGAGTTTCTTACCACCGCGCCACAGGAGACCGATCATCTGTTTGTCACAGTCCTCGGCCTCTCGGCGGCCGATCCGCTCGAGTCCGAGCAAACCCAGCGCTATACCGTGGGCACCCAGTGGATCGGCTTCCGTCCAGCTCCAGACGCCAAGGTGAACAACCGTATGGACCATGTCGCCTTCTCGACCGAAGACTGCCAGGCACTTCGCTCTTATTTGTCTGGCAAGGGCATAAAAGCCGATGCTATCGAGCAACTCAAAGACGGCAGCCACCGGTTTATGGTCAAAGATCCTGACGGACACATCATCGAATTTCGTCAACAGGAAAAGCCGGCTTCCCCGGCCGCCGCTAAGGGTGACCCGGTGTCTCGGCGCATGATCCACGCCGGGTTCATCGTCCGAGACCGAACAGCCGAAGATCATTTCTATCTAGACATTTTGGGATTCCGCCCCTACTGGCACGGGGGCATGCAGCCGGACCGCACCGACTGGGTCTCGTTGCAAGTGCCCGACGGCAGCGATTGGCTGGAGTACATGTTGAGCGCACCGGCAAGTCCAGACCTGCGCGTCAGTGGGGTGCTGAACCACCTTTCGCTTGGAGTTCGTGATATGAAACAGGCGCAGGCAAAGCTAGAGTCCCATGGCTGGCCCCCCCATGGGGTGAATGAGCAGCCGAAAATCGGCAAGGACGGGAAGTGGCAACTCAACCTCTACGATCCGGATCTGACGCGCGTCGAGCTGATGGAGTTTAAGCCGGTCGAGAAACCATGTTGTTCGGAGTTTCAGGCCCCACATCCTGAGGAACCGTAACTGGTCGCATTCAACGGCGGCAACAAGAACTTTGTCGCTGCATGGCAGGTATTTTTGGGTTAATAAATTTGAGCTTTTTGAAACCTAAAGTTTTGATGGCCTCTCCTCAGATACTCTGGCCGAAGGCTAGTAAATCCCAGAAGTGCTGCCCAATGCTGCTGGTCCCTACCGTGTCCTTGAGGTAGACTCGGCCGGCTTTGCACCACGTTGACCTAGAAACCCGAGAACCCGATCGGCGGAGACTATCCCTCGATATTGGGCCTCCTCAAAGATGGAAAAACCGCTCAGGTCAGAATTTGCAAATAGGATGCGCCCCGCGGGCTTGGTCAGGGCTCGGCGCTCGGGTGAAAAGATTGTACCGACTTTGGGGCGCGCCATGGCGTGCCCCAAGCGCATAATGTCGATTCTGGATACGCATTGCCGGATGTCGCGATGTACGTGTTCGAGATCGTGCAATATGGCTTCCTTCCAATAATTCCAGTCCCGGTCGAGGAGTTGCTGCCGATTCTGCGCCGGCATTCCTTCGGCGAGAGCCCAGTAAAAAGTCCAAACCGTCCGCTCAATGTGGGTTTGGAGAGTCTGGTGCATCGCATCCACATACCCGAGAGTGGGCGATTCCATAAAGACGTTGTCCCAAGTTGCATCGCTACCATAAGAGTCCGGCAAACGCTCGAGCGTGAGGTTGGCCGTTAGCCACGGGGAATACTCGAAATCGTTCAACCGCCTCATACCCTCGACCAGATACGGCGTGAGAAAAGTAGGGGCAGCAAAGATCACCCATTGAGCTCTGTATTCGTTCTCCCCGGAAAAGACCCTAACATCGGTTTTCGTCGCCGAGATCCTGTGAACCATCTCGCCCGTGCGGACAAACCGTCCTACTCGTTCGAGCAGCCGTCGCACAATCCAGCCATTCCCTTCCGGCCAGGTCAGCGGGCCCCTCTCTTCCGCTTCACGCGAGGCAAAATATTGAATACCTGCCCAAGCGGAGGTTTGTTCGATGGTTGCTCCATAATCATCGCGGCAGCAGTAATTCATGTACCAGTTCAGAATTCGCGAGTCCATACGCTGTTCGCGCAACCAATCGGCGAATGACATCCGATCAAGTTCCGCGGTACTTTCTGACAGGCCGACTTCCATGGGCACCGTAAACTTTCCGCTGACGCGAAAGCTGTCGATCTGATCTTCGAAACGGCGAAATTGCTCCCGATCTTTTTGGTTCAAACCGATGGCCGGCTCAATCCCCTCCTGCCAGCGTCCATAAAGAAATAGGCGTTCCTGCGGAGCAAAGCACAGATAGCGCTCTTCCCATTGCCCATTCTTCAGTACGCCGAGCTCTTCAAATAGCTCCCGAACAAAACCAGCTTTCGGCCCCGGCACGGGCACATAGTGCGCCCCCCACGGGTAGGCGGTGATCTCGTTTTCTCCCCAACGAGAGTTGCCGCCCGCCTGATCGTTCATTTCGAGCAAAGTGAAATCGGTAAATCCCTGCTTCTGCA
>JAFAPG010000593.1 GCA_019247235.1 Acidobacteriota bacterium | reverse complement strand
CTCAAGGCGAGCTTTGCCGGCAGAGTGGCCCCGACCGCGTGCTCGAGCAACGGAGGCAGCAAGAGCAGATAGAAGAGCAGGGCGACGGCGATGGCGAGCAAGGGAATCCAGGTTCGATCCCGCTCTGCCATCCACCTTCGTGAACTGGCGCTTCCCGCCCCGCTTGAGAGCAGGAGCAAAAAGATCACCACCGACAATGCGTAGGTGGGATTTCCTAGGAACAGAACAAATCTCTGAATCAAAACTACCTCTACCAGAACATAACCTAGGCCAATAGCAACAAAATAGCCCAGAAATGAAGCCGGCCTCCGCGTCGCACTCTGCCGGATCAGCAGGGGCAGGACGAGAAAGACGAGCACGGCCAGAACCGAGATTACAAGCAGCATGCCAAGAACGGCTACACCCAGGTTAACTTTCCAGTCGATGGGGCCGCTCGGGCCAAGCTCGAACAGACGCGACGGCTTGAGCGTGTAGAAAAAAAACGGGGCGTTGTCGGTTACCGGGCTCACATTGTAGGCGTAGCTATGAGCGAAACGGTACGGGTCATTACTGGCAATGAGAGCAGCAAATGCATTCTCCGCTTTGATCGAGGGCGCATACAACAGCTGAAGCGGCGGATATTTGCTTAGGTACTGGCGGACCACCTGCTCGTCTTGCGGGGTGAATCCGCTCTTTTTGGCAAGCACGGAGACCATCACCCCGTCCTCGTCGAGCGGACCTTCCGAGACCACGATGAAATGCCGTCGCATCTCCGCCGTGCCCGCTTGCTCTAAGGCACGAGCGGCAACAGAAACAACTCGCAAAGCCTCGCGGGGCTCACGGAACTCCCAACGCGTCACCGCCAAGATTCCGTCGGGCCGGAGATGGTTGAAATATTCCTGAAAGGCCTCGGCGGTGTAAAGATTGTTCTCACTGAGGGCAAAGGCTCCGGCGGCGGTCGAAGCCCAAGTGTCAACCAGCGTCATCTCAACCACGTCGTAGAAAGCGTTGCTGTTGCGAATAAAGGAGCGTCCGTCAGAGACCACGAAACGCACCTCTGGCCGCTGGTAAAGGTGAAAGGCAAAGTCCGCGTAACGCTCGCGCATGACGGTATCGGCGATAATGCGATTGATCTCGACGCCGGTCACCTGGGGGCTGCCGGCGGCGAGCGCCCGCAAGACATCCACTCCACCTCCGGGTCCGATAATGGCGTACTCGCCGTGTGGACAGAGCGCATTCACCACCGCCGCCGGCGCCCCGAACAGGCTCTGCGCCTGAGCGCCATCCAAGTGCCGGGGATCGGCATGCATGACGTAGGTGTTCGCGTCGGCGTCAATCACGATGACCCGGGCGCCGTCGTCCTGGCGATCGACTTCTACCCGGGAAATGGCATTCCAGCCGGCAAATTCGACATGATCTCGTCGTATGCCTTTGGCCCAAACCACATCCGCCAAACGGCCCGAGTGATTCACAAGCAACACCGCGCATAGCATGGCCGCCAACGCTGAGCTGAGCGAGCGCAGGCGCTTTGAAGGACTCCACGCCAGAGCGGCCAGTGCGGAGGCCAGAGCGGCGAATAAAATCGCGTTGGGCGCGCCCAGGAAATTCAGCAGTGGCACGACAGCAAGACATGCCAGTGCTCCGCCGGTTAAATCGGCTGCATATAGCCAGGGAATGCGTCCTGGTTCTCGGGCAAAGAGCACGGAGAATTCGAAGCCCGTCAAAAAGAACGGTACTGCCGAGCAGGTATAGAGGATCGTCAGACGGAGAAAGTTTCCTCCGGTCAAGTGGAGGGAAACTGGAACATGCAAAACGATTTCGAGCGCAACCACGGTCAGAATTGCCATCGCCGCCGAGGAAATGGTCGCGATGCGACGCAGCTCCCAATGAGCGAGCTCGACCCGTACCAGGTGCGCGAACACTCCCCCAGCACCCAGGCCCAGCATGGCGATCGAAATGGCTAAAAATGCGAAATGATAGAACAAAACTACCGAGAACAGTCGCGTCAGCGATACCTCGAGCAGCAACGCGGAAAAACTGCTTAGCGCGACCGCCCCAAGCACAGTGCGGGTGGAACAGGGTCCTAAACCCGGATGCGTAAGCTCTGACAGCGAGCTATGGCCGACAGACATAAGAGACGCAGTCTACCAGAGGAGCTCGCCATCTGAGTTCGAGGCCGAAGCTCGGGTGGCAGCGGCAAAAAGATCGACAGGTGCTAGCAAGGAAGGTCAGGTAAAAAATAAAGAGTAGGGGAGTGGCCCGTCGGGTCACAGGCGCACGTTTTCTCGTTGCCTTTAGCTCTCGATTTCCCCAATACGGAGCACCGGGGATTCGGATCGACAACAGACGCCGTAGCTCTGCCAAAGCCGAAACCAAGGGCTGTTGGCGAGCTTTTGGTCGTGCTTTCGATTGGCCGCCGAGAGGTCGCTCGGACGGAGCGGCCGAGCGTCGGGCACCGCGAACATGCGCTCTAATGATTCGATTTCGGCAATGACCTGCTCGATATCCATACGCCCAACAGTATAGCCAATCCTCTGGTCTTGCGCAGATTAAGCTGTGGAGCTAGCCCGAAGGCCTTCCTGGCAAGACCGTCTGCCTTCGGCTGGCGAATTGCCCCCAGGCGATCGCCTACCAGGACAGGGAGCACGGAGGCCTTCTACACAAGTTTAATTTTGTGCAGAGGGCATCGTCAGTAGCTGCGGAAGAAGAAGTAAGCCGTCATGGTCGAGCCCACAACAATGACGAAACCCCGTATCCAGCTCTGCGCCAGACGCAACGAAAAGTGCGCGCCGAAATAGCCGCCTAGCGCGGCCCCCACGATCATGACCAGTGCTTGCCGCCAATACACGGCGCGCGATGCCACGAATACAATTACCGCCATGCCATTGATTGCGCTGCTCAGGATCGTCTTCAGGGCATTCATCTCATGAATGTCGCCCATGCCCAAGGCGGCAAGCATGGCCAAGATGACAATTCCCATCCCCCCTCCAAAGTAGCCTCCGTAGATCCCAACCAGGAGCTGAAAACTCGAGGCCAGCAGAATGGCTCGGGGGCTAGTGCGCTCGACCAGCGAAGCGGAGTTGGAGCCTGCCGAGCGACGGCCCAAGACAAATAACAACGTGGCCGAGAGCATGAGCCAGGGGAGAATTCGCATGAAGGTGTGGGCCGGGGTTCGCAGCAGCAGGATCGCACCCAGGCTTCCGCCAAGAACACTCGCGGCCACCAAGGAATATAGAATCTGTCGACCGGCGTTCAGATGGTGCCGAAAGGTGCCGCCGCTCACGGCAAGGCCAGTCCAAAGAGCGACCGTATTGGTGGCATTGGCAGGTACTGGAGACACTCCGCTGAACAGCAGCGTGGGGAAGGTAATGAAGCTTCCGCCACCGGCGACTGCGTTCAGTGCGCCGCCGAGCACAGCGGCCAATAATAAAAGCAGTGCCGTGGGAAGGTTAAGCAAGTTAAGTTATTTAGAGATGTACCATGAAAAGACCAAGGCTCACAATTTCAGCCCAGCCACCGTCCCCGAATTATCCTTCCCTACCTTGTGATCTAGGTACAGGGTAAGGGGCAAGCACTCACAGGTGGAGGGGAGCGCGAGCTAGTAGGCGGAGTGGTTAGGACCCATGTTGGGCTCATTCGGGCACACGGGCGCCTACAAACGGCGCCCATGGCCAATGGGTCCCCAATCGAGACAGCGTTCTATGGGGAGGTTAAGTTCCGTAGGTTCCGCTGGCCGAGGGGCGCTCAGCGGAAAACTTATCGCGCATGCGATCGCCGAACTCTTGTACCTTGTTGGAGATCGTGCTGCGGGTTTCTTCGCCACTCGCGGGAGCGAGCAGCATTCCTACCCCGACACCTAAGCCAACGCCGATTAAAAGAGCGGCGACCGAGCTAAATCCATGGTCCTCGCCGCGGATGGCATCAGAAGCGCGGCTGACGCGCCGAGAAGCTTCACCGTAGGTTTCGCGCGCTCGCTCGCCCAGATCGCCAACTCCGTCGGTAATCCTATCCCGTAGATGGTCGAGCAGATACACGCCGGTTCCCAGAACTAAATTCCACAACATTTTTTCTTTGCGTAGTCTCATACTGCGCCTCCGGCAAGGTTAATTGCAGTTATGAAGATGCCAAAAAAGGACAACGCGGTTGGAAGCCTAGGAGCAGCAGAGAAACGTTTCCCCCACCTAGGCATATGCAGGGCCTTCTAAATCCTAGTCCTACGCCCGGGGGGAGCGGGGCGAGGCACCAGGGGGGGCGGGGATCATGGCCCGTCCTGCTGCTACTGAATTAAGCCTCCGCCACTGGCATCTTCCTCAGGGGGAATAACAACCGCTGCGGCCACACGATCGCCCGCTTCCATATTCAGCAGACGAACGCCTTGCGCCGAACGCCCGGATTCGCGGATAGTGCTTGAGTCCATGCGGATAATTTTGCCGTATTGACTGATGAGCATGACCTCGGATTCCTCTGATACCTGGGCAATCGAGACCACCTTGCCATTCCGTTCGGTGGTTTTCACGTTGATTACCCCCGACCCACCCCTGCCTTGCAGGCGGTACTCATCTGCGGGAGTGCGCTTGCCATATCCATTTTCGGTTACCGACAAGATCAGCGAACCTCGAACTGGCAAAGTTTCATCCGTGGCTGTCGCTTCTGGCACTCCCGATTTGGCTTTGACGTTCTCCACCTCGGCCTCGGCCTTCTCCGGGTCTTTGGCGGTGGCCGCCATGCCGACAATATAGTCTGCTGCTTCGAGGCTCATGCCGCGGACTCCGAAGGCGGGACGGCCCATTGACCGCACATCGGACTCTTCAAAGCGTATGGCTTTTCCGTCGTGGGAGGCCAAAAAGACGATCTGGCTGCCGTCGGTCAGAGTCGTGCCCACCAGTTCGTCGCCCTTTTCAATCCCGATGGCGATAATCCCGCGTGAGAGCACATTCGAGAAATCCTTGAGCTCGGTTTTCTTTACCGTGCCGTTGCGGGTGGCAAAGAAAACGTATTTGCCAGCTTCTTCGAGGTTGCGCACCGCCAGCATCGACTTCACGGTCTCACCTGCCGGCAAGGCCACCAGATTGCCCACATGCTTGCCTTTTCCCGCCGCCCCTACATCCGGGATCTCATAGACCTTCAGC
>JAFAPG010000387.1 GCA_019247235.1 Acidobacteriota bacterium | reverse complement strand
GTGCAAGTCGAACCAGACCGCGCCGGGCCAGGGTGCCGGTCGCCCGCAGGCTGCTTGCTGGCGTGGATAGAAACAGTTCTCGGATGGTGGCATCTCCATTGCGTACGTTATAGGTGCCGTTCACGATTGCATTCACCGGAATTTCGTTGGGCGAGGTATGGCCGGGAGGGCTCACGTTGAGCCCAAGGCTGAGCTCCGCGTCCTGAATGGCGTTTTTCCAGCGCAGATCTGCTGCACCCCAGACACTTCCTCGAAGCCCGACGGAGGTAAAAGCACGAGACTGGCCGGCTAAGCTAGCCATGAGCTCGGCAAGAGAAATCTCCTTGATGCGAACTTTGATCGAACCCGATTGCCCATTCTTTCCCGGATTTTTCTTCAGTGCCACCGATTGCCAGCCGCTCATCTCCACCTCGGAGGTGAAGCTGCCGCCTAAAATAAGACCTTGCACTTGGGAAAGCGTGAGCTTGGAGGGATTGAGAGAAAACTTTCCTCCCGCCGAGGCATTGTTCAACGTTAAGCGACTGTCCTTCCAACTCAGGCCTGCGATGGCGAATCTGCCCGAGCAAAGAAAATTGTCGGTCGCCCAAGAGGCGTTGCCCGCTAGGTCCAGCCTCCCGGCCTTCAGCTGAGACTGGCCGAGAATTGCGCCTGCCTGGAGCAGATTCAAAGCCAGGTTGTAATCGGCCGTCAGGTGTGGATCGTTGAAATTGGTCAGCTCTCCTCTGGCCTCTAGCCATGAGCCGGCAGCGCTCAACTTCAAACCTTGGAAGGTGATTTTGTCTTGACCAATGGTGAATGCGCTCTGTCCCGCCCAGACCACTGGCGGCTGCCGCGACAGGTGGGTTTCGGCATGCCCCAGCGAAACTGTGCCCGAATATTCGCGGCGTAGAAAGGAATAGTCCAGGCCACCGGTCAAGTCATTCAAGGCGAAGTTGAGCGGGATCCGATGGTCCTGCCACAGGAGCTCGCCTCGGGTGATCGAGAGCTTGTCAATCGAAATCGAGAACAGGTGTTCAAAGTTGGCCGCTGTCGAGGGTTGCGGCCGGGGGCGATTGCTGCTCCCGTCAGCATACCAAATAAGATGGATCACGGGATGGTCGAGAGCAAGAGAGTGGAAACCGAAGTTGCCGCCCAAAAGCGTGCGCAAATTCACCACCGCGCTCACCCGGTCGATCTGTGTCAATGGCACATCTCCGGGTTGTTCTCGGCCGTGGATGGTCAAACCTTCGATTTCCACCTGGAAACGGAAAGGGACCACCCGGAATCTGCTCAGTTCGGCGCGCCCCCCACTGGCCCTCTCGATGGCTACAATGAGGCGGCGACGCACCCGGCGCTCAAACGACGGTGTGGTCGTATACCACAGAACCAGCGAGGTCAGGAGGGCCAGGAGCAAGCCAGACAAGAAAACAAGTTTGCTGAATGCGCCCAGGCGTCTATGCCTGCCGGTCATTGCCCCTCGACGATCGACGCAGAAAATTCCGAGACCAAGACCTTGATACGAGCTTGCGTGCGCAGCGTCCCTAACCAGGAATTCAGCAGCTCGTTCATCTTCGTCTCTACCAGCAATTCCCGAATTTGTGGCGCCACTTGCTCGAGAACAGGCCGTTGACCAGGGGGAAGTTTGGGCAGCATCTGTTCCCTGTAATAACTCTCCACCGCGGGAGCATCGATCTGAATCGAGGGCCGCAGCCGGGCGTCGAGCAGGCGCAATTGATTCAGCTCGAGCTCGATATGATCGCGAATCACTTTCTCGCTAATTCCATAACCCGATAGGGATTGTCTCCACGCATCGGACGGAGCCTCGCGAGTGAGTTCCCCGCGCAACTTTTCGATCTGCTGATCCACTTCTGCCGCGCTGACCAGCTTAAATTCGGCAGAATGCATTTGTTCGCGAAGCAACTCCTGGTCAATCAGCCGATCAAGGGCGGCTTTGCGATCCTCGATGCTAAGTTCTTTGAGGGAACGTTTCGCCATAAAACACTCGTAGCGCAGCTCATCCTCCCACTCGCTCTGCAACAACACGTGATCGTTCACCGTGGCAATGGTGCGATCGAGCAACTGTCCGGCCCACATAGGCAGG
>JAFAPG010000923.1 GCA_019247235.1 Acidobacteriota bacterium | reverse complement strand
TCGGTGGGCAGGTCTTTTAAGCTGTGCACGGCGAGATCGATTCGCGCTCGAAGCAAGGCCTCTTCAATTTCCTTGGTGAACATGGCTTTGATTCCGACTTGGGGCAGAGCGACGTCATTGATTGTGTCGCCAGTGGTGCGAATGACTTCGATGTGCACGTCATGCCCGCGTTGACGCAAATCTCCGGCCACGTGATTGGCCTGCCAAAGCGCCAGCTGCGATCCCCGCGAGCCAATCCTCAGGCGCACGCCTTTTCAGCTCCTTCGATGCGAACGTGGACTGGCTGGGGAATGATCTACCTCGGGGGGAGAAGCCGGCTTTTCCTGCAAATCGAAGATTTTCTTGAATGATGCGATGAGTGTAGTGATCTCCTGTCCGCTGGCGGCGCTTTTAAGAGAGCGAATTGGGGTGTGCAGGATCTTATTCACAATGCCTCGACTGAGCGCTTCGATGGCCATCTCCTGCTCGGGTGTAAGTTTGCCAAGGCGCCCGCGAACACGCTCCAGTTCGGCCTGGCGAATGTTCTCAAATTGATCGTGCAAGGACACGATGGTGGGAGCCAGATGCAAGGATTGTAAGCGGGCTTGGAAACGCCCGACTTCGATCTCGACAATGGCTTCTGCCTCTTCCGCTTCCTTCTTTCTGCTCTCGAGACCAGAACTTACCGCGCTTTGAAGGTCGTCAATATCATAGAGGAAGATACCGTCCAAAAGGTTCATTTCTGGATCGACGTCGCGAGGAACAGCGATGTCGATGAAGAACATAGGCCGGTTTTTCCTGCGGCTAAGGAACCTCTCACCGTGCTCACGGCGAAAGATCGCCGCCGGGCTACCGGTCGAGGTGATCACGATGTCGGCGAGTTCAGAGTGCCGGTAGAGTTCCTCGAAGGGAATCGCTTTGCCACCGATTTGTTTTGCCAATTTATCTGCGCGATCATAGCTTCGATTGGCAATCAGGATGGGACCAGCCCCTTCCGCAAGCAAGCGACGGGCGGCAAGTACCGACATCTTTCCCGCCCCTACCAAGCAAATGGTCTTCGCCTTGAGGGAACCGAAAATCTTGCCAGCGAGCTCTACGGCGGCCGATGCCACTGAAACCGAGGATGATCCTATGGCCGTCTCGCTCCTTACGCGTTTGGCTACGGCGAAGGCGCGCGTTAGCAAGAGCTCAAGATAGGAGTGCACTGCTCCGGCAGCGCGTGCCATGAAATATGCCTCCTTCAGTTGGCCCAAGATCTGCGCCTCCCCCACCACCATTGAATCCAGACTCGCAGCCACACGGAAAACGTGGCGCACCACTTCTAGTTCGCGGTATTCATACAAATACTGGTCGTAAACGCTTGAGTCGAGGTGAAAGTAGTCGTTTAGGAAGTGACGCAGATTGACGCTGCCGCTTGTAGTTTGAGCAACTATCTCCACCCGATTGCACGTGCTCAGGATCATGCCCTCGCTGACCTCAGGCAAGTGCATGAGCCGCTCTAAGGCCGCGCGCAGGTCGGCCTCGGGAACCGCCAGTTGCTCCCGCACCTCAACTGGAGCGGTTTTGTGGTTAAGCCCGAGTAGCTGCAGGTTCATGGCCCTAACCTATGCACGGCGCTGAAGTAGTTAGCCACCCATGCCACCAGAGCCATGAAGAATGTTCCCGCAGCCAGGTATGCCGCCCGGCGACCCCTCCAACCGGCGCTCCAGCGCGTGTAGAGAAGCACTAAGTACACTGCCCAGGTGAGCAGGGAAAGAAAAATTTTGGCATCGTGAAAGTCGACCCGTCCAAAGTTGGCTTGAGCGATGACCATTCCCGCCACCAAGCCAGCCGTCATAAAGGGAAAGCCGATGAGGAGCGAACCAAAGCCAATCTGATCGGTCACTTCGAGTGCGGGTAGCCGGGACAAGGGACCGCCGCGACGTTTCGCTTTGAGCAAGTGCTCCTGAACCAGATAGATCAAGCTGGCGCTAAAACTGAGCACCAAGGCCGCATATCCGGCAAAGATCAGCGCGATATGCGCGATCAACCATCCTTGTCGTGCGGTGGTCGAAGCTAGAACAAAGGGCTGCTGCCGGGTAGCGCCGAGAAACGTAAGCAGGAAGGCAAGAGGAAAAAGCACGATGCCCGGAGAGGCGGTTCGATACAGCAGGTAAGCGATCCAAAAAACTAC
>JAFAPG010000916.1 GCA_019247235.1 Acidobacteriota bacterium | reverse complement strand
CAACAGATACGACGACGTTCAGATGAGGGAAGGTCGCCCACTCGAGGGGCATCGGCCGAAATGCACTCGTCACAAGTTGGACGTGAATCCCGCGGCCAAGGATCTGCGGGATCAATTGCTCCACTTCGCGATAGCGAACCAGCGGATCCCCTTCGACGAGCGAGACGTGGATCGGCTCAAAACGACCTAACAGCTCCAACACGCCATCTACTAATGCCTGGCCTTTTCGGTCGCTCAGTTGACGCAGCGTTAATCCATCGCCTAGATGTGCATCTCCGTATGCATAACAGCCAGGGCAGCGAAGCGGGCATTCACGTGTAATCTCAATGGAAAGTAATGGATGTTCGCCCCTGACAATCTTCTTCCAAGCGCTCAAAATTTCTGAACTGGGGACTCTATGTCTACTTTGTGTGGACGTCATTTGCTCTAAAGGCTGATGAGATGTGATTTGTACCGCTAAGCCTCTGTTTTTGTTTGGACGTTTCTAGCGCGGGACTTGGGTGCAATCTATGCTCGGTTTCGTTACCGTTCTCCAGAACTCCAATGTCGCCTCCTAGGAATCAGCGATTTGGTCGGGCGAGCCAGCGAACGCTTGCCGGCGCGGATTGCTGACAAGCCGTGGTATCCGTCACGCCGGAGGCGATATCTGCGCACGCGTTCTCGGCACCCGACCGGAGAGCGGCTTCCTCGCTTTTAGCGGAAACAGTTTTGCACGCCGAGCGGCTTTCGTAGTTCATGCAAACCTCTACACGGTAGCGCGGGCCGGCCAGCGTCGAGTAGGCGACCAGCGCGAGGAACCCAGCAACAAAGGCCAGTATGATCAGAGCGACCTTACTCAGACCTGTGCCTCATCGAAGAAGTTGCCCATATGGCGGAACTTGGCGTAGCGGTCTTCAATGACGCGTTCGGGTGGGAGATTTGACACCTCATCAAGCGCCTGTTTCAATGTCTGGCGCAAGGACTGGACGGCACCGTCCGGATCGAGATGCGCACCGCCGGGCGGTTCTGCGATGATACCGTCGATCAGCTTTAGCTCGAGCAGGTCGGCTGCAGTCATGCGCAAGGCCGCGGCCGCCAGTGGCGCTTTGCCCGAATCGCGCCAGATGATCGCAGCACAACTCTCAGGTGCAATGACGCTGTAGTACGCGTTCTCGAGCATATAGATGCGATTGGCGACTCCGATGCCGAGCGCACCGCCGCTTCCGCCTTCACCGATGATGACCGTGATGATCGGACTGGGGAGGCGCGCCATCTCGCGCAGGTTGTAGGCGATCGCCTCCGCTTGACCACGCTCCTCGGCATCAATGCCGGGATACGCCCCGGGCGTGTCGATCAACGTGATGATCGGCCGGCGGAACTTGGACGCCAGCTGCATCAGCCGCAGCGCCTTGCGATAACCCTCCGGCTTAGGCATTCCGAAGTTGTGTAGAAGCTTTTCCCGGGTATCGCGGCCTTTCTGCTGGCCGATGATCATTACAGGCCTGCTTTCGAAAAAACCGATTCCGCCGAGGATCGATTTGTCGTCGCCGAATAAGCGGTCGCCATGCAGTTCTTCAAAGCCGGTGATCAAGTTCTGGATGTAATCGCGGGAGTGAGGACGTTTGGGATGCCGCGCAAGCTGAACGCGCTGCCAACTCGGATTCATCTCCGGAGGCGCGGAGCTCGGGGTCTCTTCCGCGGAGCTTTCCGGTTCGTCCATAATCAGTTCGCTAAGATCTCGATGCATTCGGGTCCGCAAATTTTCTCAATTTCGGCCTGGAATTCGCGGTCCGGGCGAACCTTACTTGCGAGGTCCATGATGACGGAGAAATCACGCGGCTTTTCCAGGCGCAGACGAACTTCGGTAGCGCCCCGCTTGCGCACGAATAGCTCGTTCAGAGCATTCGCTTTTTCCGCTGACGTTTCATCTCTGAGCCAGATGCGGATGGAAATCAAGGATGGTAGATCCACACGCGCATCTTCCAACTTGACCATTTCCTGAATAGAAAGTTTGGGCGGTCCCCCGTCTTCCGGCAGAATGGCGGCCCGAATGAAGACAGCTGCATCTTCTCTAAGGACAGGCAGCAGCTCCTCGTATTTGTTCGCGAAGACCATGGCATCTGCGGTTCCATGACCATCATCGACCTTCAATGCGGCCCAATATTTCCCTTCGCGATTTGTCTTGCGAACGATGTTCGTCAGGATGCCGCAGAGGGCAACAGAGGTATTTTTCTCGAGTTCTTCCAGGTGGTCGGTAAAATGGGTCGCTAGCTCAGTCACCTTGT
>JAFAPG010000908.1 GCA_019247235.1 Acidobacteriota bacterium | reverse complement strand
CTTGGTATGACGGAGTGGAACCCAATGCCTTCGCCCCCATAGTGCGGGCTCGACCTTTGCTCCGTCGTTGGCCGACCGGTTCATCTGTCGAGATAGCTCCCGTTGATTACAACCCGGCGGTTCTCCTCAAGCCTTTCGGACCCCGCCTCGCGACGGGCGCCCTGCCCTCCAGAGGTTCGCCGATGGTGGCTCCAGGTCGGCCTATCTGTGTCCCGGCTTTCGCCGCCGTGCCTCACTAGCCTCTCCATACCTTCCCATCCCCTCTGGCCCGTGAGGCGTTACCCCCACGTTCGGATATCAGCCCGGGGCCTCGGGCTGAGTGGGACTTCAACCCACCTGACGCGTTAGCTGTCAGGCACACACTATGGGTTCGTACGACCGCTCGCCTGTCCTTCCCTGCCGACTCCGGTTTCCCTTGACGACAAGTACTCCTCATCGAGGCCTGTTCGCTTCCCGTGGGACAGCCTCGCTTCCCTCGGGACCTGGTTCCATTCGGGTTGGGCGGAACCGCACCCAAGCTTGGGAGAGACCGCGAGCTCTCCTGGGTTCACGGGGATTCCCTTTGAAAGCATGCCCCGGGCTAGGGACTCCGGCGACCCCAGTGCAACCTCGCGTAGAAGTTGCCTGGATGCTGCCTTCCGCTAGGCTAACGGCGTCGGCGTCGCGATGATAAACGGTGTCGGAGCTGAATCCTCACGGCCTGCTTCCTCACTGTGTACGCTTCCGCCCGCCAGTCACCTGACGCCGCGGCAACACTTGCTACCGGCCTGCTTGCTACGCTTTGACCGGGCTGGACTTGCACCAGCTGGACTCCTATGAAGGGTTTCACCAACTCATCTTAGTTCCCCCCTTCCCGCGCTTTCCCAGCGCGATAGCGCGGATTTCTCATACTACTACGAACAATACCTTCCTTTGCAAAGCTGGCTGGTTGGGGTTTTTGTCGGCGAGCGACACCGTGGCGCTTGATGACGCGAAAGTCTCCCGATTTTTTTTGGGCCTCGACTAGGGTGGGCCTGGGGGTGAGACCGCGTGAATTGCGCGGTGCGGATGGCGTCTCAGCCGGGCGAGGTACGCAAACTGGCCGCGGCTGTGAGACGCATTACGGCGAGCCCCCAAACGTCAGCCGACGGGCAAGCTGATGCCATGGCGACTTTGATCCGACGGACACTAATCCGAACGAGGGCTCCAATTTTGAGAAGCTTGAGGCGAATTGTGCCGCAGGTCGCGCTTTCAAACCGTGTCTGAGGCAATCCGATGCGCCGCAAGGCGCAGAGCAAAATGTAGGCCATCGAGGCAAACCACAATCGCAACTGATTGGCGTGCATGGTTGCCGTCGAAGTACGGTCGGCATAGAGATCGAGCTGGCACTCTTTGATCCGGTTCTCCATCTCACCGCGAGCGCAGTAGACCTTTTCGTAGAGGTATCGTGCTTTGCACTCCGATCGCTTGAGCGAGGTGACGATAAACCGGGGATTGGCTTCGCCCTGTGTCCACTCGGCCTTGGCCACGACACGGCGCTCGCGGCTCCAACTCTTGACCGTTCGCCAGTTGAAATGCTTGAAGCGTCGCGCTGGTTTGCCAGTCCGGCGGCTCTCTGCTTCCGCTCGACCGAGCTCGTCCTTGATCTCCGCGATGAGCCGATCACTCTTCGCCAAGCCGAAAACATACCCGACATCGTTGGCCTCGCACCAGGCCATGAGTTCTTCTCGCGCGAAACCGCTGTCGCCACGTACCAGGATCCGTACGTTCGACCAGCGGCTGCGGATCTGGGCGACGATCCGCGCCACCTCCTTCACGGCACCATGAGCCGCGTCGAGATTCGCTCGGCGTAGCTTGGATGCGAGCAGATGGCGCCCGCAAAAGATGTAAAGCGGCAAGTAGCAGTAGCAGTCATAAAAGCCATGGAAGAACCGCCCCTCCTGCTTGCCATGCACCGGATCGTCGGTTGCATCAAGGTCGAGAATAATTTGGTTCGGTGGTTGGTTTTGCGATTCCAGAAACAAGTCCACCATCAGTTTCTTTATCGCCACCGGATTATGGCTAATCTTGTGGTACCGCGTCGGCTCCAGCCGGCTGAGTTCCAGTCGATTGAGCGTTGACTTGCCGGCTACCGGGGCACAGTCCTCGCGCCGTGCTTCGAGTTTGCCAGCCAGCACCGCCATCATGGGATCGTGACGCAACGTGTCGTGATCGTTGAGATCCTCGTAGCCAAGCGCGATTCCGAACACCCGCTGGCCGACCAGGGTCACCACTTTGTGCTCAATCAGGTCTTGACACCGCTCGTCATGAAAACATGCGGCGAACCGATCCATCATGGCAATCGCGCGATCGGCGGCGCCCAGAAGCAACGCTCCGGCATCTGAGGTGATCGCGCCGCCGTCGAAAGCTGCCACCACTTCACGGCCTTCAACGGGTACAAATCCGAATAGATCTGGGGTACAGTGTGGTTGCATCGGGGAGCCCCTGCGTCAGCGGTAAGCGTTTGTTGCAAAACAACTTTCGCTGATTCGCAGCCCCGATGCACCTATTCAGTGAGATTTGCGGGCTAAGAGCTCGGTCCAAGGGCCTAGCCATAAACCCAATTTGAGCGGGCTCGTTCCCCAGGCTGGGACCCCAGCGGGGCGAGCGCCTGCAACTTCAAGCTGGGTCGCATAGAAAGGAGAGCGCCTCACTGATGT
>JAFAPG010000897.1 GCA_019247235.1 Acidobacteriota bacterium | reverse complement strand
AAAGGCCTTGAGCGCTTCGAGCGAAGACGTAGTGGCCTCGGTCACAGGGGTGTCGAACTTCTGGACGGAGGCAAGCGACTCGCCCAGCTTTCCCCGCAGGCTAGAAGCGGCTTTGCCAACCGCCGCCAAAACGCCTTCTTTGGCCGTGGCCGCGACCTGCTCGCGCGCAAGTGAATCGCCGGTAGCGCAGTTAGTAACATCGAGAGCAACGACGTACTGGCTGCCTAGTGCGGCGATCGAGCCACTGAGCAAAGCCTTGATGTGCTCGCGCTCGCAGATTTCTCGCGCCACAGCGCCGGTGACTCGTTCATCGGCGGGACGTCCCATGAACTGCAGAGCCTGGCGCACGGTTTGATCGGGCACCACGTTCAGGTAAGGAGATTGCTCAAGCTGGACCGCCAACGCCTGCTTTAGTGTGCCGTCGAAAACCGGGTCACCGGTGGTGTTGACGAAATCCGCGACCAAAATGGGATCTTTCTCAGTGAGCTTCGGATTGCCACGAGTCCGCATGTACACGCCGCCAAGAATGAGGGTGGCGAGAACGAGCCCGGCTGCGCCGAACAACCATTTTTTTGAAGACCCCCTCGTTCCGGAAGTAGTAACCGCGGCCGATGAGCCTGGGTGGGCAGACGCAGTAGATGACACACCCGAGGCGACGGGTACGTGGGCAGAAGACGACCGCACCGCGGCAGACTTCGCCGACCCGGTGGTGGAAAGGGCGGTTCCGGATCCGCTGATCTGCTCTGGAGGCGGCTCCTCAGCTGCGATTCTCTTTCCTGATGTGGTATCACGCTTCAGCCTCTGCATCTCGGCGCGGATGTCGGAGGCGTGCTGGTAGCGCAGATCGCGGTCCTTTTCCAGGGCACGATTGATGATGCGTTCAAGCTCGACGGGGACATCGGGGTTCAGGCGAATGGGGGCCGTGGGAGCCTTCTCAAGAATGGAGTTGAAGATCACTGCGGACGTGTCCCCACGGAAGGGCAGCGCACCCGTCGCCATTTCGTAGAGAACAGCTCCGAAGGAAAACAGGTCGCTGCGGGCATCGAGTTCTTTCCCCTTGGCCTGCTCGGGTGACATATACGCAATGGTTCCGAGCGTCGAGCCGGGGCTGGTCAGGTGCTGTTCCTCAACCGTACCCGTTTGAGTGTTTGCGAAGCCCGTCCGGTTTGAAGATGTAGTCAAGGCCGTCACCTTGGCCAAACCGAAGTCCAGAATCTTGGCATGGCCGCGTTTAGTGACGAAGATATTTGCCGGCTTGATGTCGCGGTGGACGATGCCCTCTGCATGAGCAGCGTCTAAGGCGTCGGCGATCTCGATCGCCAGAGACAAGATTACATCCGTCTCCATCGGGTGATTGCCGATGCGGTGCTTCAGCGTCACGCCATCCAGAAACTCCATCGCGATGAATGACTGCCCTTCGTGCTTGCCTATTTCATAAATCGTACAGATATTCGGATGATTCAGTGCCGAAGCAGCCTTGGCATCGCGCTGGAAGCGGCTTAGAGCCTGCGGGTCTTGGGCGACAGCGTCAGGTAGAAACTTGAGAGCGACAAAGCGACCCAGGTCGATGTCTTGCGCTTTATAGACGACACCCATTCCTCCGCCGCCGAGTTTCTCCACGAGGCGGTAGTGCGAGATCGTTTGATCGATCATGGCGCGACGTTATCGTATGCGGGGTGTGCAGGCAAGTCAATGCCAGTGAAGGAGTTGCTCACGGAGACAACGTCAGTTGGCGAACATGCCCATCCATTCAATATTCCGCTAGAAATTCGCCTGGCGTTCCAAGGAGGACGTTCGTACTCTCAGGCGATCAGACGCGAGGAGGTATTCGAGCGAGAATTCAGAACGATCCCGATTGGCGGAGATGGAACGTGTGCATGTCTGGTATACGATAACCACATCGGAAGCTGTGGAGAAAAGCCGCTAAGAAAGCGAACCAAGGCAGCACCCTATTCACCTCCATGCAGTCTCGTCGCCATCCCGAGGAGCACGACCATCGTACCCAGCGTGGCTGCTTCGATCAGCGTCGCATACGAACTGAACCGCTTCGCTCGCGGAAACTGAGCCAGCAACCGACTGCTTACCATTCCGGCCAAAACGAAGGGCGATCCGACCAGCCGCCACAAGCAAACCGAACCCAGCAGCGAGTCGGACTCTCTCACCAACGGAATTGCGAATAATCCGATTGAAACCGGCGCCGTCAGACTGAGAGCGAAAAGGCCTTTCGTGTAACCGGTGTACAGCGACTCCGATTTACGCACGACCAGCACCAGGAAGAAAGTCGGCACCAGAAAAAGGCAGAAGATGAAAATGCCGAGGATCATATCCCCGCCGGCCCACATACCGCTGTACTGGTTGGCGTCTTCAGGATGCCAGCGGTACTGGAAATAGCGCCACATTACAAGAACTGTCGAAACAGCCAGTACCACCGTATAGCCCACCGCCACCCAACTTAGTTTTCCGCGCAAGGAAACAGGCTCCATACAGCGAATTCTACGCTGGAAGTCCTGGTTGGGATGCTGATAGATCGGATGCGCGTGTTCCCGCACACTTGCCGGGTTCATATGTAAAAAACAAGTTTTTGTAGCTGTTGTTTACAGCATTCGCTCACCCTAGGGCAGTAAGTCAGAATGCAGTATGCGACAGCAAGTAGGGGTCTGCCCGCCTATTCAGGCAGTCCCATGCGGCGCAGCAGACTGAGGTAGCGGGGATCGGAATGAATGGGTTCGAAGGCGTAATCAGTCTTCAGGTATTCCATGCGCCCGGACCGCTCCGCGTAACCTTTTTGCAGCCACTCAAAA
>JAFAPG010000853.1 GCA_019247235.1 Acidobacteriota bacterium | reverse complement strand
ACCATCCAGGAAACTAAGTAATGCTGCCATGGGGTTGGCTCGCGCGAAAGAAACTTCTGAATGACGGCCTGAGTGAAGAAAAAGATCCCCACCGCCGTCCAGACCGAGAAATACCAGACGTAATTTCTCAGCATACGCTTGAGGGCGCCGGGTTTCACCACTCGTAGCTTAACAAAAGAGACCTTCTGAGCTCGCCGGGTTTTTTTGCTCCGTTCTCGTTGGCGGTCGCCGGTCCAACCCATGCCGCGGGCACCCTCAATAAGGGTACCCGTTCATCACTCCTGGGCGCGGGCCCCAAGCAGGCGCAATATGGCTTGTTGTTGCAACTTGGCTTCAGGCGAGCCGCAACTCGCTCCCCCAGTGTTATGAATGGCGAGGAGTATTGGCGTAGAGCCGTTCTTGTTGCGAAGTTCGGGATCGGCGCTGTATTCGAGGAGAGTGCGCACGGCTTCAGCGCAACCAGACCGGCTGGCACGCTGTAAGGGCGAAACCCGGTTTTTGTTGATGGCATTTGGCTTGGCGCTCGAGTCGATTAGGGGCGCGATAGTAGCCGCTTGCGCGGGCGGATTCCAGCTTGGTGAGCCCGCCTGGCCAACCGCGGCAGCGTGCAGTGGCTCACTCCAAGGCGGTTCCTCGCTCGAACGTCGGCGCCGGCAGAAAGCAGCATTCGTACTACTTCCGTTTGGTAAGCCGCGGCGGCAATGTAAAGGGCGGTGTCGTCGGCTCTCGCGCGAATACCATTCGTGGAATCGGAAACATTTTGCCATGGAGACCGCTAAACGAAGCGTGGCGCAGACCGTTACAATTCTTCGACAAGCGCTTCCTTCTCAATAGGTGCTCCTTGGGGGCGATCCAGAACCCCTCAGACGCGTCGCCGCTTTCTTATTGGTGAACGATGGAGAGGTCTTTCACCAGCGTTACTCGTAGCGGAGGGCCATAACCGGATTCACGCGCATTGCCCTTCGAGCCGGAACGTAGCATGCCAGTAACGCCACCACTGCCAATCCGGCTGCCACCGCGACAAAAGTTAAAGGGTCATTAGGGTGTACTCCATAGAGCAATTTGGTCATCAGACGGGAGAGTACAAGCGCCAGGGTGACGCCGATAACCGAACCCGCCAGCGCCAGCCACATTCCCTGCCGGACTACGAGCAATAACACATCGCCAGGGGTCGCTCCTAACGACATGCGAATCCCGATCTCATGCGTGCGCTGCGATGCCGAATAGCTGATGACTCCATAAATTCCTACCACAGCGAGTACTAAGGCGAGCGCCGCAAAAATTGTAAGCAGCAACATCTCAAACCGCGGCTGCGCATATGCCTCTGCTACAACTCCGTCCATGGTGACTACCTGCGAGATTGCCAAATTGCGGTCAAAAGACCATACCGCGTCTTTCATCGCCGGAGCTACAGCCGAAGGATCGCCTGCAATGCGCGCCACGACCGTGATGTAGGAAACGTGCGAGGCCACTTCTGATCCCGAATCTCCCAGGAGGTCATGATTCTGAAATGCCCCGAGATACACTTCCGGAAAGGGAGCAGCAGCCCAGTCGTTCTGCTTAGCATCCTTGGCAATGGCAATGATGGTAAGCCAGCGCGGGTTGGAGTTATCGGCATCAAAAGAAATTCGTTTGCCGATCGGATCTTCGCCAGGCCAGTATTCTTTCGCCGCGCGCTCATTGATAATCACCACGCCCGGTGCGTTTATAGTGTCGGCCTCCGCAATATCCCTGCCGCGGATAAGAGGCAACCGCATGGCTGCAAAATATCCTGGGGTCACCAGGCGATAAACGCCGGAGGGCGATTCGCCCGGACTCGGCTTCGCTCGTCCTTCAATGGCAAAGGGCCATGCCCACAAATCACCCGCCAGGGGCAAGTGATTAATGGCACCTGCGGCTTGTACCCCGGGCAGCGATCGAATGCGCTCGATCAACTGATGGTAGAAGGTCCCCCGCCGCGCGGGATCTGCCTCTTTCGATCCCGCCACTGACACCACCATCGAAATCACATGGTGCGGATTGAATCCCGCGTCCACCGCTTCGAGTGCGGCAAATGTGCGGATCATCAGGCCGGCGCCAACCAGCAGCATGAGCGACAAGGCAAACTCCGAAATCACCAATGAGCTTCGCAGCCGGCTACGGCGGAACCCTTCCCGATTGCCGCGGCCAGCTTGCTTCAGGGTGTCATGTACATTGAGCGATGAAGATTGAAGGGCGGGAGCAAGCCCAAAGCCCACGCTGGTCAGTAAGGTCGCAGAAAACAAAAATAGTGCGGTAGGCAGGTCGATCGAAACGGTCTCGACCCTCGGAATGTTCGAGGGGCTTAAGGCGATCAATGCCCGAGTCGCCAGCATGGCCAAGGCCAGCCCAGCCACACCACCTAAACCGCCAAGCAGGATGCTTTCCGTCAGAAATTGGCGAACGATGCGACCTCGCCCCGCGCCGAGCGCCGCCCTGACCGCAACTTCGGTCTGGCGCGTCGCAGCACGCGCCAGCAGCATGTGGGCGACGTTCGCGCAGCTGAT
This sequence comes from Acidobacteriota bacterium, assembly GCA_019247235.1. Lineage (GTDB taxonomy): Bacteria > Acidobacteriota > Terriglobia > Terriglobales > Acidobacteriaceae > Gp1-AA145. Next base: position 4,922 of record JAFAPG010000853.1, on the reverse strand, counting down.
GAGCAAGACAAAGACGACCGCTCCAAGCAATACCAGCAGCGGCGTTTCAATAGGGCCGACAACTTTTTCTTTCAGAGGGGTCACGACCACGTTGCGGTTCGTACCTGGATACTGCTTTTCGAGCCGCCCGCTAACGGCCGCAATCTCGGCGCGGGCCTGGTTTAGCGACACCCCATCTTTTAGCCGGGCAAAAACTCGTAAGCTTCTGCCATCGCGGTTGTGTATTCTCGCGCCAAAGACATTTGGCACCCACAACTCTGCGGTCGTCGCCCAGAACGGGGCAAACTGGAACTCCTGCGGCATTACGCCTACGACAACATACTGATTGCCATCCAGCACGATGGCCTTCCCGAGCAGGTTGCGATCCCCGGAAAATCTGCGCCGCCACAAGCGATAGCTCAGAATCACTTCACGGCTCGCGCCCTCCTGGTCCGCTCCCGGAACAAAGAAGCGGCCAAGCATGGGCTCGATGCCTAGCAGGGGAAACAGGCTTTGCGTTACCTTTAAGCCGGCAATGTGTTCAGGTGAATCGACCCCAGTGAGGTTGGGCGACCAATAGTCCGCCGCACCCATGGCAGCAAACGAACGGCTTTGGTCATGCCAATCCATGTAATTCGCTACCGAAACCGGGTCATTGCCATCCATCAGGATCGTAACCAGCCGACCAGAGTCGCGATAGGCGAGCGGTCGCAGCAGCACGGCATTCACTACGCTGAAGATCGCTGTGTTAGCGGCGATGCCCAAGGCCAGCACAATCAAGGCCAGGACTGTAAATGCTGGCGTCCGCAACATGGCTCGCCCACCATGGCGCAGGTCTTGGAAAAGCGTCTCGAGAAAGCTGACCCCGACGGCTTCGCGGCACTCGCCCTTCGTCGTTTCCAGTCCGCCAAACTCCAGCCGTGCCTTTCGCAAAGCTTCCTGCGGCGGAATGCCGCTGCTCGCCAGATCTGCTGCTCGCGCTTCGATATGGAAGCGCATCTCTTCGTCCATTTCCCGCTCCATGTGGGCGCGCCGCAGCATCGCCACCGTCCAGGAGCGAATCCGTGGCCACAGGTTCATAGTTCCTGCGCCTTCGCCTGTAAAATCCCAGCGATAACCGCGGTCATTTGGTTCCAGCGTTCGGCTTCTAGTTGCAGTCGTCGCTTTCCGGCGGCGGTGAGCCGGTAATAACGCGCACGCCGGTTATTCTCCGATTCTCCCCATTCACTCAGAATCCAGCCATTGTGCTCCAGGCGGTAAAGCGCGGGATACAAAGAGCCTTGCTGAATTTCCAGTCGCTCCTTCGAAATCTGCTGGATGCGCAGCAGAATGCCGTAGCCATGCAATGGACCTAGCGAGACCGCCTTCAGGATGAGCATGTCGAGAGTGCCCTGGAGAAGATCGAGTGGTTTATTCATGTGCCTCTTCCTAGATCATCTAGGAATATGCCAACTCTCTCCTAGATTGTCAAGGAGGCCATGGGGGAGCTTCATCCATTGCCAGCATTCACGCGCATTCGCCGAACGAGCGGCCGAGACCCAGCGTTCCTAGCGATCGCTACTGATGAACTCATCGTTTAGCGCCAGGGCTCGGTTTCATGAGAACCGTTGTCTTCACTTGTCGAGTTCTTTTCAAGTTGCGTCACCTCGCTCCAGGTGCTATCGATCTGCGCCGGGCCCACCGAGCAGGTGGGTGGGCAACTGTGCCACGGGCACGCGACGAGCGAAGGCCTGCAGATCGGCGTACGCCCAGGAAACCGGCTCACACCCGAACAGTCGAGACCCCCTCGGTTGCGCACGACAATCACTTTCAGGTCAGCAAGCACGCGAAATGTACGATCAGCAGACTCATACCAGGTACTGGTAACTAATACCGGCCAAGGATACGACTGTTCTAGAGGAACGAAGACTTCATGACCATCCTCGCTCGCTTAGAGCGAGCAAGGAGCGATATCAGCGGAGCAGCACGCGTATTTGGCCAGCCTCTGCCGTGGAGAACCGTTCTCTGTTTTTCTTGAATTAAATGTTCTTTTCTATGCTGGTGTGCTGGCGTTTGTTGCCGGACTTGGCTGGACAGTCACTACCTGGTCGCAACAACTCGGGGACGTTGTCATCGTGGCCATTCTCTCCGCCATTCTCAGCGCCTGTTTTTGGTACTGCTTTTCCCGGGCACCCGCTTGGTCCTCGCGGGAAACCCCTGCCCCGACTGCGCTCTTTGACTATGTGCTTTACCTTGGCAGTCTTGTCTGGTGCATAGAACTCGCTTATTTGGAGAACCGGCTCCACGTGCTCTCCGGACAATGGGATTTCTATCTCTTGGCCACCGCCGGTTTCTTTTTTTTCCTCGCTTACCGTTTTGACAACCGTTTTGTGCTGTCGCTCGCCTTGTCGTCACTGGGCGGATGGTTTGGGCTGACGGTCTCGCACTGGCCCTCGCATCAGGATGGGACCTATCGCCAATATGCCCTTCTCTATTGCCTCCTGGTCGCGATCGGCGGCGCATTTCTTCAGCGACGGGCTGTAAAACCGCATTTCTTCGGCACCTACCTGAATATCGTGGCCAACGTTTTGTTCTGGACATTGCTCTCGGGCGTGTTCAATCGACAACACTACGGGATGTGGTTTCTGGCCCTGCTTTTCGCCTGCGGCGCGTCTCTCGCCTGGGGCTTGACACGCCGGCAGTTTGCTTTTGTTGCTTATTCTGCAATTTACGGCTACGTGGGTATTAGTTCGATCATTGTCCCCCAGTTGGTAGACGAAGTTCTTGTCCTCGGCTATTTCGTCCTTACCGCCGTTGCAATGCTGGTGGTTCTGGTCACGATCGCGCGCCGCTTTGGAAGGCCGGTATGAGACTCTACACTCGAGCGAGTGAAGAAACCCTCAGGGCCCGGAAACTCCTGACGGACTGGGCCGAGGAGGGGTTGGTCAGCAAGGAGCAGTACCAGCGCCTCGAGCAGGAAACCCTCTCTGAGCTGCGCACCACCAATATCTTTCTGCGGCTGATCTTGTTCCTCTTCGCCCTGATCAGCGTCAGCGCGTCCGCCGCAATGTTCTTCGAGGTTTTTCTCTCGCATCCATCGGAGCAGATCACCGGCATTTTGCTGCTGATTTTTGCCGCCGTCTGCTATGTCGCCGCTGAAGTTGCCGTTTCCCAAGCCCATCTGTATCGATACGGGATCGAGGAAGCGCTCGCCGTCTGCTCGGTTGCCTTCCTTTGCGGAGGAATCGAGGCCGCCTTTTTCAGCGGCCCACCCTATTCGCCTAGGCCCGAGCCACTCGGGTTCCTGGTTCCCGCAACCGGCGCCGTCCTTTCCCTGTGGATTTGGCGCCGCTTCGGGCTGTGGTATGCATTCCCCGCGGCACTGGTGTTCATCGTGTTTTTGCCAAGCTACTGGACCCAGTCTCACTCAGCCCAGCATATGGTCATCGCCTTGCTCTACGGTGTCGGGCTGATAGGTGTAGCCGCGATACGTTCGGGCCAGCACTTCGATTACCTCGAACGTGAATATTCGCTGGTCGAAGCATTCCTATGGCTCGGCATCTACCTGGCCATTAACCTTCATCTTTCTTCCTCTGACCTGGGCCTGCGGTGGTGGGTCCTCGGCACTCAAGGCGCCTCTAAATTCGGGGGATCTTTTTATTGGACCACCTGGCTTCTAATCTGGTGCCTCCCGCCCGTGGTACTCGCGCGCGGGCTGCGCCAGAAGGACCGTTTCGTCCTCGCGGTGGGCGCGATTATCTCCATTCTGACCTTGACCTCCAATAAACCTTACCTCGGCTGGCGGCGACATAGTTGGGATCCGATGCTTCTGGGCCTCTTGTTGATGGGGGTCACCGTGTTCATTCGACGCTGGCTTGGCAATGGTCCGGGCGGAATTCGCCGCGGCTTTACCGCCGCCCGCCTATCCAGAAAAGACCAACACTCGATGAATGCCGGCTCCGCGATCTTGGGGCTGGTAACACCTCAGTCAATTACACCAACCAGCCAAACGAGGAGTGCAGACTTCCGCTTCGGTGGCGGAACTTCAGGCGGCGGGGGTGCCGGCGGAGACTTCTAAAGACGATCACAGCTCCGCGTCCTCGCTCTAGGAAGAACCTCTTTCATGACCAAATCTCGACACAGCAAAGTCCGACGACACCAACTTATGTTTCTAAGAACGTTCGTGCTAATTCCCGTTGTGGGTTGGTAGGTGTTCATCCCATAGCGGCAAGGCCCCCCCGAAATTGACAAAGAACTGATTTTCGAGGACAGTCCATCGGGCAGGGTTCGAGCTGCTGGATCTACGACACGGAGGTTAATTACCGCTCCGCAGGCCGACGGGTAGTAGTCATGATGCGCAATCGAAAAGGTACCTACCGTATGCAGCCGTACAAAGGGAAGGAAAAATCGGCAAAAACGTGCCCGTGGGTTTACATCGTTGGAACGATCGCTGTCCTGTCTATGACCTGTCTGACCTCTGCCCAGAATCAAACGGCAGGTGCCAACCTCGTTGCGAGTTTGCCTCTGCCGACGGGGAAATTTCCAGTTGGCGTGCGTTATTTCGAGTGGTTCGATGACTCACGAAAGATTTTCCCCAATCGCTCACGAGTTATCTCTGTTTTGATCTTCTATCCTTCGGAGACTCGTTCTGGCAAACATGCGGAATATTTTCGCGGAGCAAGCCAGCTTCCCCTCAATGAACAAACAGCATCTTTGAGGGATGAGTTTGGCGCTGCCTGGAAATCAGTTGCTGACGGCCAGCTTCGAAGCGAGGCTTTAGAGAATACCCCGATTATCCGAACGAAAACGAAAGTTCCGGTGATTTTGTTTTCTCCAGCGCTCGGCGTGCCTTCCTCCGCCTACTCAGTGCAATTGACGGACCTTGCCAGTCATGGATACATCGTGGTTGCCACTGATCATGTGAACGACGCGCCTCTCCTGGTTCTCTCTGATTCGACAAGAGT
>JAFAPG010000568.1 GCA_019247235.1 Acidobacteriota bacterium | reverse complement strand
TCGAAATGTAGAAGGTAGCAATTCGCTCCTCGCTCGAGGGAGCGACCCGGAGCCGACCATCGGCAATTTCGTCGGCGCCTAAAATCTTGGCCGCGCCGCGCTGGTTGCCTTCGGCTAGAAAGGCCGCCAACAGTTTCTCCCCGCCTCCTATATTTGGCACGGGGACGCTCTGCTCGCCCGCGCCGACAGTCTGGGAGACGATGCGCAACTTACCCGCCGCCTCGGTGATGGGAATATGTGGCCCGCCAAAGGGCCAGCCACTACCGAGCGTAATATCGAAGCGCAATCCAAGATCATGCGCCGTTTCTGCCGCAAACCGCAGATCCTCCAGGAACTCGTCGGAGAGATAGTCGGCATTGTGAAGACCACGCTCGGGGTCCTCGAGAACCAGCGGATAGACCGGCTGCAGTTCGACTCCGCCTATGCCGGCATCCTTCATGGCGCGCAGTTCTCGTTCCAGCTCAGGTTTGCTCACCGCTGGCCCAAACCACCACCAACGCATCATGATTCGGCACTCCGGTGGCGGATGCTCAAATCCATAACGTAGGTGTTCGAGCTCATCAACTTGCGCCAAGGCTGCGGCAAACAAAACCGGAGATAGGATGGCAAACCTGAGTAAATGGCGAAGCACGCTGGACTCTTCCGATCTCTTCTGCTCGATGGCGTCTCACGCACAAGCTTCGTCACCATGCGCGAGCACCTGCGTTTGCGAGTGAGCATACTTCGATCGAGCGGCAAAATAAAGCCGTATTTGCATTAAAAGCATGGTAATTTACATGGAATTGTTACCCAGAAGGCCCCGGGGCCGACGATGAAGAAAACCGCGACGAAGATCAAGCTCAGTGACGTAGCCCGCGCTGCCAAGGTCAGCACGGCGACGGTGTCACGGTTTGTGGGTTCGCGAGGCGGCATCACTTCTGAGACGCGAGAGCGAATCATGGCCGCCGCTTCGCGCTTAGGCTTTGATCTCGAGAAAAATCGAAAATCACGGATCATCGTCTTCCTGCTTAGTAATCGCGGCCTGCTGCATCCATTCCATTCGGCCGTGCTGATGGGCGCGCAGGCTTACTGCGCCGAGCATGACTATGCCATGCTCTTTCTGCCATTTCATTATTCGGTCAACGCCGCGCCCGGCGAGATCAGCCTGCCAGAAATTCTCGAGCAACGTAGGCTGGTGTCGGGGGTGATTGTGGCCGGCACCAATTCAAGCAGTCTGCTGCGACTGCTCTCCCGCAAAAGCATTCCTTGGGTGGCGCTGGGCAACAATTTAATCGTCGCGAGCGACGACGAGCTCACTGGCGGCGGCACCGTCTATTTCGACGACATCAGCGGAGCCCATGAATTGACGCGCTATTTGCAGTCGTTAGGGCATCGCCGTATTGCATTCATCGGAAATCTCAGCCTGCCCTGGTATGCTCGCCGACACCGCGGCTATGAGCGCGCAATGCAAGAGGCCGGCTTTGAAAGTCGTGTGAATGAGCGCAATTTTCGTGAGGGAGAAGACATGGGGTATTTGGCCGGCAAATGGATGCTGCAACAGTCTCTAGCCCCGACCGCCATCTTTGCCGGCGATGATTCCGCCGCGCGCGGAGTTTACACGGCTGCCCGGGACCGCGGAATGCGAATTCCCGAAGACCTAAGCGTGGCGGGATTCAACGACACTCCCGAAGCCCGCGCCCTTCACCCCGCTCTGACTACGGTGCGGGTATTTACCGATGAAGTCGGTAAACAGTTGGCGGAAGCTGTTTTGCATGGAATATTCTCGCCCCGGGTCGAGCGGCCAGCGATTCATCTTCCCACCCAATTAATCCGCCGCGAATCCTGTCAAGCGCTCTCCTCCCGCCCGGAGTTTCCCCAAATCCTTGCCGCCAACAGCCGCCCGTAACCAGCCTCGGCGCCGAATCCTAATACCAGGGCATTCCTGAAAGTTTTCACGTAATTTGCGTAATTTTTCTTGACAGGTTGACAGGCGCGTGATCTAGTAGGCGACGCCCCGGGCGAGCGGGTGTTTGCGCTTCAGAAATCTACTCAAGGCGGCGTCCGACTTCGAGCTGGACGGGAAATCGGTTCAGCCCGGAGGTCGTGGCACGGACCTACGATCAAATCGGAGCTTCGGAGGTGCCGACGTGCGGAAATCTCTTGGCTTTGCGGCGCTTTGCTGGGTTGCGTTCGCGTGTCTTTATTCCCCGAGCTCGCTCGCGCAGCAGGTTGCGATTGCCGAGGTCAGCGGGCAAGTGTCAGACCCGAACGGGGCCGCACTGGCGGGCGCGACCGTGAAGATGACGGAGACTGACAAGTCCATTGTGCATACGACTGCTAGCGATGCGAGCGGCAATTATCTTTGCCCGGGATTGCCCGTAGGACGGTATCGCCTAGAGGCGAGTAAGAGCGGATTCAAGACCTATCTGCTGAATGACATCGTGCTCGCGGTGAATGATCACGTCTCCTTCAATACGCGCTTACAGATTGGCTCGGTGGCTGAGACCGTCGAAGTCGCAAGCGAAGCGCCTCTGGTGGAGACCGAGAACGCAGCCATCTCGAATGTAGTAGAGTCCCGGCAGATCGTCGATCTGCCGCTGAACGGTCGGTATGCGACACAGCTGGTGCTACTCGCGGGTGCTTCGCTGAATGCTCCGGGGGGTGACGAAACCGGAAGCAAGAACTTTTACAGCTCTCAAACCATTTCTGTGGCCGGGGGCCAAGCTAATGGAACAAACTACCTGCTCGACGGAGGTGACAATAACGATACTTTTTCGAATGTGAATTTGCCCTTTCCTTTCCCCGACGCGCTCGAGGAGTTTAGTGTCGAGACCAGTGCGCTGCCGGCCCGTAA
>JAFAPG010000395.1 GCA_019247235.1 Acidobacteriota bacterium | reverse complement strand
CCGCGCCGTGCGTGATACCAGCTGTGATGAGAGTCTTTGGCAGATGCGCTCCTTACTACAGCAACAGCGGCAGCAAGCGGCCGTGAACACGCAATGGAAATACGCCCTCGACTCGCCTATTGCCGACCTGGACCGTCGCCAAGCTCGCCTGCGTTGCTATCGCACTACCTCCGACGATTACGAGAAAACTCTGCGCGAGCCCAGCAACGAAACGCCATATTAGGTCGGTTTAAGTCCGACACGTTCGAGAGCCAATAGGTCGGAGATGGTTTCCCGTTTCCGAATCAGCCTCACTCTGCCTCGATCAACCAGAACTTCGGCCGGCCGGGGACGGCTATTGTAATTTGACGCCAAAGACATTCCATAGGCGCCGGCGTCAAGAATGGCAAGCAGCTCGCCTTCCTTAACCGCGGGAACGCTTCGATCACGCGCGAAATAATCGCCCGATTCGCAAATTGGGCCCACGATATCGACGATTTCTGGTTGGCAATCGGAGATTGAGACGGGGACAATCTGATGCTCTGCCTGGTAGAGCGACGGCCGGATCAGGTCATTCATAGCGGCATCGACGACCACGAACTTTTTCTCACCGTTGATCTTGCGGTAGAGCACGTGTGTGAGTAGCACCCCGGCAGGGCCCACAATGGAGCGTCCAGGTTCAAGCAGAAGCCTTAATGGTAAATCCGCAAGAGGGCCGATGATGGCTTCGGCGTAGCCGGAGATCGATTGGCCATGACTGGCTTGTCCGTGCCGGTAGTCAATTCCCAAGCCGCCCCCGCAATCGATATAGCGAATTCTGTGACCATCGCGATTGAGCTGGCGGACGAGCTCGGCTGCGATTTCCATGGCGGCGGCAAAAGGAGCGTAGTCGGTAATCTGCGAGCCGATATGGAGACTTACCCCGGCCACTTGAAGATACTTCGACTGGGCAGCGCGCGTATAGAGCTTACGAGCTTCGCCGAGGGGCACGCCAAACTTGTGTTTTTGCAGCCCGGTCGAGATGTAGGGGTGAGTGGCGGCGGAAACATCGGGATTTACCCGCAATGCAATGCGTGCCCGTCGTTTCAGCTTGGCGGCGCAACGCGCCAAAACCGACAGCTCGGAGGCGCTTTCCACATTGAACATCAGGATGTCGGCTTCAAGAGCGGCTTCGATTTCGGGAACAGTTTTCCCCACTCCGGAAAAGACCACCTTACGGCATGCAGGCTGACCAAGGCGTCGAACCCGCTCGATTTCACCACCCGAGACTACGTCGAATCCACAGCCTAGGTCAGAAAGCAGGCGGAGAATGCCGAGGTTTGAATTGGCCTTCACCGAGTAACAGATCAGATGCTCGACATCGGAGAAGGCCTGGGTAAAAGCCTGCACCCGTTCGCGAATCGCTTGCGCGGAATAGACGTAGAGCGGCGTACCGAAACGCCGAGCAAGTTCGAGCAGGGAAACACGCTCGCAGCTTAACCGCTGAATGTTTTTGCCGACGCGAGAGTAAACGAATCCCGGAGCGCGCTCCACGTGATGGCTCACTTGTGCGTCCCGGCACTCCCTTTCACCTTGATGGCAACCACGGTCTGATCATCAAAGGTTTCTACACCCGAAGCATGATCAGCTGCGGCTCGAAAGACCGACTTCACAATCGACTCGGGAGAGCCTTCATGACAATCAGCAATAATCTTTTCCACTCGGCTACGTCCAAATAACTCGCCTCTCTTATTCGTGGCATCGAGAATGCCATCGCTGAAGAACACAAACAAGTCCTCAGGTTCGGCACGAAAGCTGAATTCGTCGTAGTCAGCTTCGTCGAACAATCCCAGCGGTAATCCAGTAACTTCGATCATCTGGGTTTCGCCTTGGTGGCAATAGACAGGTCGAGGAAGGCCGGAATTGGCGACCTGCAAGGTCTGGTTCTGGTCGTCCCAAACGGCATAAATGAGTGACACAAATTGTCCGTCGATCCGGCGTTCGGCCAGGGAGTAATTTACCGCGGCCAGCATTTCTGCCGGTCCTGGCTCCATGGCTGCATGGGAACGCAAGATCCCGCTCACCAGGGCCGCATAGATAGCGGCTGGAGCGCCTTTGCCGCTAATATCGCCCACCACCAGGGCGGTGCGTGACTGCGAATAGCCCAGAAAATCGTACAGGTCGCCTCCGATGGCCCGCGCGGGAGAGAACTGTGCTGCGATGTCTAGATTGGCTAGCTTAGGAACGGCTGGGGGCAAAAGTCGAAATTGCAACTCTCGAGCCATGGCCAAATCAAATTCGAGACGCCGCTCCTGGCGCGCGATCTGTTCGTAGAGCCGCGCATTTTCGAGGGCGATTGCGATCTGTGCTGCCATGGTAGTGACCGTGCGCTGGTGATCTTCGGTGAAAAATCCGCGTTTGGTGTGCTCGAGGTCAAGGACGCCAATGACCTTATCTTTATAAATCAGCGGTACTGCGAGTTCAGAGCGCGTCTCGGGATTGGTCTCAATGTACCTCTGGTCCTTTTTCACATCCCGCACCAGTACCGCTTGTCGGTGTTGGGCAGCGTAGCCGACTATGCCCTTACCCAGCGGAATGTCGTGTTTGAGCGGCGTATTCTCCTGAAAACGTAGAGAAAAACGGTGCTGCAAGGTCTCACCTGCAGAATCGAGCAACAAGATGCTGAACATCTGGTAATCGATCAATCGGCTGAGGAGTTCGCCGATTCGCTTTAGCAACTCATCTACATTCAGAATCGAAGTTAACTCGCGGGCGATCTCGTTGAGCAGCAAGAGAGTGCGAGCTTGGCGGGTGATGCGAGTATAGAGCCGCGCATTCTCGATCCCAACCGCC
>JAFAPG010000367.1 GCA_019247235.1 Acidobacteriota bacterium | reverse complement strand
TCGCACCTTTCGAATCCGCAGACCGTTCGGCCGGGTCCATTGTTCGAGAATTTCATTGACCGGGTCGGGAAGCGCGAGCACGTCTCGTACTGAGGCGGCCATGGCGGAGATCCTCGCCGGGGTCAATAGCAGGCGATCACGCATGGCTCCCGCGAGATTAGAGCGGACGATGTCTTCCTGGTTGGCGCGCAGAATATTTGCCTGGTTAGCCTCAATCACGTCGGCCATCGCTGCTAAGGCTTGATTTTTTTGCGCGCTCGAAAATCCGGCAAGCAAAGCCGAAGCACGCTTGGCGCTCTCAAGTTTTAAGCGGGTTGAGCCGGCTACCGCCGTGGCCCCAGACATCAACTTTGTCCCCTTCTGGGAGGAAAATAGGTTCCGATTTCCCGCCCTAAGGCTTTGGCAATGACCTGCGGTGCCCGCCCATTTACAATCGCGACATTTACTCCCGCTTCGCTCGCCATTCGCGCCGCACGCAACTTGCTACGCATGCCTCCCCGGCCCAACTTGCCATGTCCATTGCAGAGCTCCTCCATGGCGGGGGTCACGCTGCGAACCGTGCGTAGCAGCCGTGGCTTCTTGCCATTCGGAGCGTAAAAGCCGTCGACATCGGTCAGCAGTAAAAGCCATTCCGCCCCGACGGTGGCGGCCAGCAGCGCGCTTAATTCATCGTTGTCGCCAAAGGCGCCAACCAGCTCACGCACCGAGACGCTATCGTTCTCATTAATAATGGGTACAACCCCTAAGCGCATCAGCTGATGCAGAGTGTTCTGCAGGTTGCGATGGCGATTCGGCGAAGTAAAATCGTCGCTAGAAAGCAGCAGTTGAGCCACGGTCTTCTTGCCAAAAAAGAGTTGCTCGTAGATATGCATCAGGGCGCTCTGCCCGACTGCCGCACAGGCTTGCATGAGCGGAACGTTTGCGGGTTTGGCTTTTAGCCCCAGGTTCAACATTCCCGAGGCGATTGCTCCCGAGCTCACAATTAAAAACTCGTGATGAGGCAGATCAAGCTGGTCGACCAGCGAGCGCAGTTGCTGGGTGTCGATGCGACCTGCCGGAGCAATTAGACTAGTGCCGATTTTGATGACCAAGCGCATAGTCGCCAGTTCTTTATTAATGTAACAAGCCGCGCAAGACAGGTACACCCAGAGGATTCCTGGGTGTGTAATAGGAGCATGCTGGAAATCGAGCCCACCAAACGTTTCTCGTCACGAGTGGAGCACTATGTTTGCGCCCGCCCTGCATATCCAAAACAGATCTTACAAGTTCTTAGCGAAGAGTGCGGCTTTTCCCCTGCCGCGACCGTGGCGGACATCGCCTCGGGGACCGGCATCTTCACCCGCTTGCTGCTTGAAAACGGCAACCGTATCTTTGCCGTCGAACCGAACCAGGAGATGCGCAGAGCGGCCGAGGAGTCCCTAGCGCAGTATGCGAATTTTTCTAGCGTCGAAGGGACGGCCGAGCGAACAACGCTTCCCGATGGCGCTGTGGATTTTATTACCTGCGCCCAGGCTGCGCATTGGTTCGATGCCAAAGCGGCGCGGCGGGAATTTCAGCGCATCCTCAAGCCGGAAGGTTTTTTGATACTGGTGTGGAACGACCGCCGCATCGTGGACAGCCCGTTCGCTGCTGACTACGAGGAACTCATAACCCAATACGGCATCGATTACATCGAGGTAAAGCGACGTGGAACCGGCGCGGCCGCCCGCTTGTTTGCCTCCTATCCTTACAGGCAGCGTCGGCTCAGCAATTTTCAAGAACTTGATTACAGGACGCTCGAACAACGTCTGCTATCGTCTTCCTACGTGCCGCAGCTCAACCACGAGCGATGTGCGCCCATGCTGGCCAAATTGCGGAAGATTTTCGATTGCTACCAGCAGAGCGGGAGGATACGGATGGATTACGATACCAAGCTCTACCTGGGACGGCTGCGGGAACAGGAGCGGCAACATATCTGAACCGGCCGAGGTCTTGAACTGTGAAACCGAATCTCGCAGAGAAGCTTTCCTATCACATGGAACCGGACGCATTTCGTCGGTTTGGTTATGCTGTGGTCGACTGGATTGCTGATTACTACAAAAGTATCGAAAGCTATCCCGTGCTCGCGCGGGTTTCGCCCGGGGACGTACGCGCCTCATTGCCTCCTAAGCCGCCGCAGCAAGGTGAGGAGTTCGAACGGATTCTCGAGGATTTCGCGCAGTTCATCCTACCCGGCGTGACTCATTGGCAATCGCCAAACTTCTTCGCCTATTTTCCGTGCAATGCCTCCGGCCCCTCCATTCTTGGCGACCTACTGTCCTCCGGATTGGGGGTGCAGGGTATGCTCTGGGCCACGAGCCCAGCTTGTACCGAACTTGAAGCTCTGGTTCTTGATTGGTTGGTGGATGCTTTGGGGCTACCCAAGCAATTTCTTTCGACCAGCGCGGGCGGCGGAGTCATCCAGGATACGGCTTCGAGCGCTTCTCTATGTGCGCTACTGGCGGCTCGCGAGCGCGCGACGAACTTTGAATCTAACCGCACCGGGATCCGCGGAAGATTGGTCGCCTACGCGTCGGCCCAGGCGCATTCATCGATTGAGAAGGCGGTTCAGATCGCCGGAATTGGCAGAGAAAACCTACGTCTTATGGAGGTGGATGAGCAATTTGCCATGCGAACCGAGGCTTTGGCGGCCTTGATCGACAAAGATCGAAAAGCGGGTTTGGTCCCTTTCTTCGTCTGTGCCACCCTAGGGACTACCTCTTCTAACGCCATCGATCCGCTGCCACAGCTCGGGCCCATTTGTCGGCAACACGGAATGTGGCTGCACGTCGATGCAGCCATGTCCGGCACCGCCGCGCTTTGCCCTGAGTTCCGCCATATTCAGCATGGGCTCGAATACGCCGACAGTTATTGTTTCAACCCGCACAAATGGATGTTCACCAACTTTGATTGTGACTGCTTCTATGTTGCTGAGCGAAAAGTCCTCATTCAAACCCTCAGCGTATTACCTGAGTATCTGCGTAATCAGGCCACCGAATCGGGCGCGGTCATTGACTATCGCGATTGGCACATCCCGCTAGGACGACGGTTCCGTTCGCTGAAGCTGTGGTTCGTTCTGCGGCACTACGGCATTCAGGGATTGCAGTTTCATATTCGCGAGCACGTGCGTTTAGCCCAGGAATTCGCCTCCTGGGTTAAAAAAGACCCCCGTTTTGAACTGGTGGTCGAACCGCCCCTCAACCTGGTCTGTTTTCGCCTGCGGGCGGGCGATGACGAAAATCAGCAGCTGATGGACGCGCTGAACCGCAGCGGCGACTTGTATCTTACGCACACCAAACTGAATGGGCGTTTTACCTTACGCCTGTCCGTGGGACAAACTAATACCAGCGAGCAGCACGTCCAAAGAGCCTGGCGACACATCGCCGAACAGGCCTCCCGGCTTTTGATTTCCGCTTGAAACCGGGGCACCTCGGCGCCTATTTCTTCGCTTGCCATTTAGGGGTAAAGTAGTGAGCTGCCTAAATCGATTGAGGTCTCTCCATACACGTGGCTCAAAAGAAAGTTTTGACCAAGAAATCGCCCGCCTCCAAGCGAAAGTCCTTCGTTCAATTGCCTTACCACAATCCTAAGTTGTCTGCCGAAAAACGTGTGCGTGACCTGCTGTCTCGCATGACGCTCGAGGAGAAGGCTGCGCAGATGATGTGCGTTTGGCGTGAGAAAGCGCAAAAACTTGTGGACGCGGATGGTCGGTTCGATCTCACCAAGGCCCAGCAAGCGTTCAGCAACCGGAACGGACTCGGTCAGGTAGGCCGCCCGAGCGACGCGGGACCGGGTTTAAATGCCCGCCAAATGGCTGAAACCACCAATGCCATTCAGAGATTCTTTATTGAGCACTCGCGACTGGGAATTCCGGTTATTTTTCATGAAGAATGCCTGCATGGACATGCCGCCGTCGATGGCACAAGCTTCCCTCAGCCAATCGCTCTGGCTGGAACCTTCAATCCCGAACTGGTAGAGGCCGTCTTTGCCCTGACGGCTCATGAAGCGCGCGCCCGCGGCGCGCATCAGGCGCTCACGCCGGTCGTCGACGTTGCGCGCGATCCGCGCTGGGGGCGGGTGGAAGAAACCTATGGTGAAGATCCCTTTCTGGTTTCTCGCCTCGGAATAGCTGCCGTGCGGGGATTTCAAGGCGACGCCAGCTTTCGCGACAAGACCCGGATGATTGCCACTCTCAAACACTGTGTTGGTCATGGGCAGCCCGAGTCGGGCATGAACTGTGCCCCGGCCAATCTCTCGATGCGCGTGTTGCGTGAGACGTTCCTGTTTCCTTTCAAAGAAGCCTTGCAGAAGGGCGGCGCAATCAGCGTCATGCCTTCCTACAATGAGGTCGATGGCGTGCCTTCGCATGCCAGTAAGTGGCTACTGCGTGATATTCTTCGCGGGGAATTTGGCTTTGAAGGTTATTACGTCTCTGACTACTTCGCCATCTGGGAGCTCGGATATCGCCCGGATACGCACGGCCACTTCGTCGCTGCGGACAAGAGGCAATCCTCGAAGCTGGCAGTGGAAGCAGGTGTCAACATTGAACTACCCGATCCGGATTGCTATCTGCAACTGGTGGACCTGGTTAAGCAACGGCTGCTCAAGCAATCTCAGCTCGACGAACTGGTGGCGCCGATGCTGCTGTGGAAGTTCAAGTTGGGCTTGTTCGACGATCCCTACGTCGATCCCGAGGTGGCAGAACGCATCGTCGGTTGCCAAAAGCATCGCCAAGTTTCACTTCAGGCCGCCCGTGAGGCCATCACCCTGCTAAAAAACCAAGGCGGGTTGGTGCCACTCGATCTCAAGCGATACAAAACCATTGCCGTCATCGGTCCAAACGCCGACCGCACGCTGCTCGGCGGCTATAGCGGTCGGCCCAAGCAGGAAATCACCCTACTTGAAGGCATTAAAAGTTATGTGGGAAATCGCGTCCGGGTGCTCTACAGCGAGGCTTGTAAGATCACCATCGGAGGTAACTGGAACCAGGACGAAGTTGTGCCCAGCGATGTGGAAGAAGATCGCAGGCAGATTCAGAAGGCGATTGAAGTCGCCAGGAAAGCCGATGTCATTGTTCTTGCGATTGGCGGCAACGAGCAGACTTCGCGCGAAGCCTGGGCTTTAAACCACATGGGCGATCGGGCCAACCTGAATCTGGTCGGACGCCAGGAAGAGTTGGTTCAGGCTATGCTCGCCACGGGAAAGCCGGTTGTTGCGGTGTTGTACAACGGGCGACCGCTTTCGATTAATTACCTCGCCCAAGAGGTTCCAGTTATCTTTGAATGCTGGTATCTCGGGCAAGAGAATGGGCGCGCAGTAGCCGAAGTGTTATTTGGTGATGTGAACCCCAGTGGAAAACTGCCGATTTCGTTCCCACGTTCTGCCGGACACCTGCCCGTCTTTTACAATCACAAACCCTCGGCGCGTCGTGGATATCTGTTTGACGAAGTTTCGCCGCTTTACAGCTTCGGCTATGGATTAAGTTACACCACCTTTTCCATCGAAAACCTGCGTCTCGAGAGGAGCAAAATTCGGGTGAACGGCTCGACTCGCGTCTTGGCCAAGGTTACCAACACCGGTCAACGCGCCGGCGCCG
>JAFAPG010000332.1 GCA_019247235.1 Acidobacteriota bacterium | reverse complement strand
CTATAAACCGGGTATTCGGCGATCTCCTCGATGTCTCAAGATTTTGAGCCTCGCCTCAGCTCGGTGATTCAAGGCCAAATTGCTCCGCGTACTCTGCTCTTAGCCGGCGCCAGCCTTCGGACTTCATGGCGTCGGTGCCCGCGATGCGGCCGATGGGACTCCCGCTGAGAAGGCGATCTAGAACATCGAAAGCGATGTGCCAACCCGCGGCACTCCACGCGATGAAGCGACGATCAATGTTGTGCCAGAGCGTCAGGCGTGTACCCCCAGCGACGTCCTCAAGCTCCCATCGGATGTCTCCGTACTCAAGCACCTTGGGAGGGTCGGCTTGAATCACCTTAGTGTCAATCGCAGTGGGCGTTCCCACCCAGGTGAGCTTTACCGTGGCCCCCGCCGTACTCATGTGGGCATCGACCACAAAAGGCGCCCACTCGCGGAGTTCGACGGGATCAGTCAGCGCCTGCCAAACCTTTTCCGGCGGGTGGCGGAGATTGCGGACGAGAATAAGCGTCCACTTAGCTTGTACGTTAGTTCCCTCCTTTATGATTCGCGCCCCGCTAGCCGAACCCGGCGCATACCGCTCGCGAGCGATCATCTTCTTCTCCTCAGGTCTTCCTAGCGCTTCAGTTGCGTGAGCTGAATAAGGTTGCCACAGGTATCCTTCAGCATGGCAACCGTCGAGGCGACGACATCGGTGGGCGGCATGGTGAACTCGGCGCCTCGAGCCTTAATCCGCTCATAGTCGGCCTGGAGGTCGTCAGTAAAGAACATTGCCGCGGGTTGGCTTTGCTGGAAGATGGCCTGTTGGTAGGCTTTCGCTGCTGGATTCGTGTTTAGCGCCAGCTGCAGCTCCGTGCCATCCGGCTCCTCCGACGAGGACACGGTGAGCCAGCGATATGGGCCGTTGCTAAAATCAGACTTCTTGGAAAAGCCTAGTACCTCGGTATAGAAACGCAAGGCTTTGTCTTGGTCGTCCACGTACAAGCTGGTCAGTTTGATCTTCATTTTCTTTCTCCTATATCACGTTTGGGCGGTGCCTTCTTCTTTATCGCTATTTTGGTTTGTTTTCTTGGACTGCGATCCATGCGGTCGAGGTGGCATTCGAGAGCGTCTACATGCGCGGACCAGAACCGGCGGAACTGAGTCAGCCAGGCATCCACCTCTTTCAGCGGTTCAACTTTGAGCCGGTAAAGACGGCGTTGTGCGTCCACCGTAGACTCCACGAAACCCGCCTCCCGAAGTACTCGCAGGTGCTTCGAGACGGTCGTCTGTGGCATCCGAAGCTGACGCTCAATCTCTCCCACCGACTGTTCTGACAAGCCCAGGAGGCTGAGTATCGCGCGGCGGTTGGGCTCGGCGATGACTTCGAAGACGGATTCCACTTCTTTAATATACTCTCTACGGTATATACGTGTCAAGGTATATATAGTGGTATCGGTAGTGTTAATCGCCATCTGTCTTCGCTCGGCAGACGTGAGAACACGATCTGCATGCCAGCCGAAGGTTATTCACCAGCAAATTGCCGTCATGGGATCGCCATAGATTTGCTGGCGCGCTGGACGATAGCAGGGCGAAGAGGGGAAGAAGAATCAGCGGGTAAGAAACGGGGGGAAGGCAGGAGCGGCAGCCGGGTGAGCCCCTGTGCCGCAATGTGCTACCGAGGAAATGAGGAGCGCGCCTGGGCGGAGCTGAGAAGTCGAGTTCGCTACTCGCAGGCGACGATTCTTAGCAGCGGTCGAGCATCCTAGTTAAGCGGTTTTAAGTCTGTCTTGCGGGCTGATGTCGTGAGTCTTTCGATGCGCGTAGAGCGCTTGTACGGCTCGGTCGCGACGGTCTTGCCAGCGAAACAACTCTCGCAGTTTCTCGCCCCCGCTCCTAAACCTTCGCTGCAGGATGGAATTGATTTCGCGAACGCACACTTGGTAATCGTGCTCGAGATTTTGGCAAATACTGCACGCCATAAAAAGGTCCTGCCGATACCCATTTGGCGCTCGATCGGCACTCCGTGTTGCTCCCCCAGAGTGCAACCATGACAACACTGGTAGATTCGACGAATTGGGAAAATGGTTTTCCGATTCCATCGCGAGCGCCAGCAAAAGGGTTCCAAAATGGTATGGCAGCGGTTCAGCAGGCCATACGCTCACCCGGCCAGAGTCGGGCGCCCACTCGGTCTATGCGGGAGGATGTCTCGATACTTTCGAATGTTAATGCCACCCGGTAACCTTATTCACAACTTGTCGGCGGCCAGACGCTTGGTTAGCCTAACTTTCAATATGTGAGTGTCGATCGACTCTAATTGTCAGTGCTCAAGGAGGAAGCATGAAATCGAAATTGATAACTCTGTTCAGCGTTTTTGCTCTGTTATTGGCGATGTCGCCGGCTACTCCCGCGGCCGAGCGCCATCCTCAAATACGCGCCGCCATTCACGCGCTTGAGGCAGCAAAGGACCACCTGCAGCATGCGGCGCACGATTTTGGTGGACATCGGGCGGAAGCTATCGAGGCCATCGATCAAGCTCACCGCCAGTTAGAACAATGCCTGCAATACGATAAAGACTAGACCAGCTCGCACCTGGCGCGCGTCTAGCCGGGTTTGCGCGGGCCACTTGCTCAGGACCGCTTCTGGGACTGCCCTCCCCCCCAACGTAACCCTAAAGGGAACCTGAACAGGACCGGGCTCGTGACCGGCCGGCGAATCGCGCGCCAGCTCGAGAATGCCTTCTTTCTCGATCGAAGTTGCCCTGCCTGCTTCCCACTACAATATTTCTGTGCTCGCTCAGACAGCCCCGTTTTGCCCTGGTCAAGAACTTGAGCTCTTCACCCAGCTCCCGGCCCGACCTGCGGTTTTCCTGCTTCGAGGAGCGGGCGATCCCTACGTTAGCAAAACCGCAAACCTGCGCCGCCGAATCGAGCGGCTGTTGGGAGAACCCCAGGAACAAACCAAACGCCTGAATTTACGCCATCGAGTCCAGGAAATCGCCTACACCGTGACTGGTTCTGAGCTTGAGTCCCAGTTGCTTCTGTATCGATTGCTTCGACAGACGTTTCCTAACAACTACATTGCCCGATTACGTATTCGCTTTGCCCCACTAGTGATGTTGCACTTTGAGAATGCTTACCCCCGTGCCTCGGTCACAACCCGACTTGGGCGAGCGGGAAGCAAGAACGCCTACTATGGGCCGTTTCCTTCCCGTGTGGCGGCGGAGAAATTCTCCAGCGACTCGCTGGATTTTTTTAAGATGCGTCGTTGCGTCGATGACCTCAGTCCTGATCCCGCATTTCCTGGATGTGTGTATTCGGAAATGAAGATGTGTCTTGCCCCCTGCTTCAAGGGTTGTACCGAGGCTGAGTACCAAGCAGAGGTCGCTCGTGTCGAAGCTTTTTTTTCAAGCGGCGGAGAGTCCCTGATGAGCGAACTTTCTCATGAACGTGACCGGGCCTCGGCGGAGCTCGCCTTCGAAGAGGCAGCCGTCGTGCACGGCAAGATGGAAAAGCTCAAGTCCTTATTTGCGCAGGTGCCGGAAATCATCCGCCGAATTGATTTGCTGCGCGCCCTGCTCGTACAGCCTAGCGCCGAACCGGGCTGCGTTTCCCTATTTCACTTTCATGATGGTCGTTTCGTCGGACCCTTCCAGCTCCGGATTGAAGCCACGGCCGAGTCTCAGTCGATGGAGTCCCGAGTGGAATCCGCGATTATTAGCCTGAGCGAAAGACAAACGACTTCCGCTCTTGAACGAATGGAGCATTTGGCGCTGCTTAAGCGTTGGTATTATCGCTCGCGGCCGAGCGGAGAGATCTTTCTCGCCGACCAGCGCGGCGTCTGGCCTTTTCGGCGGATCGTCAGAGGAATTGGCCGGGTTTATCGAGGAGAGAAAATCGAGTCGACATCTTTTTCTGCGACCGAAACGGTCCAGTTCCCATCTCAGCCATCATGAGCAAAGAGCAAGAGAGTTTACGTGAGCACGTGCTCGAAGTTCTCCGTGGAGGCCATGCCCACGCTCCCTTCGATCAAGTGATGGCCGATTTTCCCGACAAACTGCGGGGGGAAAAGCCGAGCGGCTTGGCGCACTCCGCCTGGATGTTGCTCGAGCATATGCGCATCGCGCAATGGGACATTCTGGACTACAGCCGCAACCCCAAATATCGAGCGCTCGCCTGGCCCGATGAATACTGGCCCCACCAGTCCTCTCCGCCCACGACGGATGCCTGGGAGAAGAGCATTCAGAGCTTCACTGAGGATCTCGCGGCCATGAAGCAGCTGGTCAAAGATCCCCAGACCGACCTGTTGGCGCGAATTCCCTGGGGAGAAGGGCAGACGATTTTGCGCGAAGCCCTACTGGTTGCCAACCACAACTCCCATCACCTGGGGCAGCTTATCGACGTGCGCAGGCTGCTGGGCATCTGGAAGGTGCGATAATCGGCCGAGGGGGCGCACCTTTCCCGCAACCCGTCGATCTACTCGCGCGACTGCCTGCATCCCGCTGCGATCCACTTAGACGTGAACGTCGACCTAGTAGTCCTGGTGTGACCGCCGCTATTGATGTTGCTCTGAGCCGCCCCTTTAACGCTTCGTGGCGAGAGCGCCTCAACCGTGATCTTGCCAGTGGCGTTCGTTTCCCCGCGCTGGCAACTAAAACGCATCACCAGCCGGCGGCTGCTCGAGTTGACTACGAGTTGGCTACATTGGTTGCCCTCCTGCCCAAAGTTTGGCCCTTTCTCCAAATCCTGTTTGCTCAAGCAGGTCTTGTGAGTTGAGGTCCGAGTTTTCTCGCCGCTCAACCTCATTTGCTCTTCCACTTTGGCGCGTTGCGCGGGCGTCAGTCTGGCCATGAGCTCGGCAGGAACCGGCATGGCTCCGCTCGTGGTCACCGTCATCGTGGTTTCCCACAAACCCACTTTGACATTCAGCGGCTGCCCCCCCTCAGCCGCGTCAGCGGCAATCGACCAGAGCAACACCAACATTCCGGTCAAGCTTCGCATCACGTTCTCCGAAGACCCCAGACCTCCACCG
>JAFAPG010000306.1 GCA_019247235.1 Acidobacteriota bacterium | reverse complement strand
ACTTGAATCGAATGAGCAAAGTGCGCAACTCATCCGGCGACTGCTGGGCTTTGTCGGCAAGAGTGGACCCCTTCTGACGAATCGGGAACAGCAGATCCTGGAACTTATTGCGGATGGAAAGAGCTCTCAAGAGATCGCAAAAGCCCTGAGAATCAGTTTCAAGACTGTTGTCACGCATCGCTCCACTATCATGAAGAAACTCGATGCCCATGAGACAGCTAGCCTGGTCCGGCACGCTATCCGGCAAGGTCTCGTTCAGCCTTGATGAGAAGCGACGGTTAAATACCCTATAACGCTTGTCCGTCGGTGAGCGCAATTTCAGTTCTGCGTCAGGGATCTAGGACCTGCAAGCCCGATTTTTCCGGCAGTTGATTGGCCTTGCCTGAGGCGCCCCGCAATCTTTCTGGAAGATGCTTCTCTCGGGTAATCGCCCGATAGCATCTTGCTGATTGCGAATGTTAAAAACAAAAAGCCGAACCGTGGCCCGTAGGGCACGAACACGCAACCTTTGCGAAAGGCGCGCCGAACAGAAGTAGATGACTCCTGTCTTCAACCCGAGCTCTCCACAAGCCGCGCCAATTTTTACCCTGTTCGTTTTCGTTCTGATTGCTTGCGTGGTAATTCTAGCTCTCGTCACCAGCTTGGTTGTTTATGCGTGTTTTCGATATCGAAGGAGATCGAGTCAAGGCGATCCTCCGCAACGGTTTGGCAGTCAGAAGCTCGAAATCGCATGGACGGTGGCACCGTTTCTTCTGCTGGTCGCCATCTTCATCTTTACGGCTCGCGCTATGTCCAGCTCCGATCCCACGCCGGACGATGCGTCTTCTCCCGACGTCGTGATCGTGGGCCACCAATGGTGGTGGGAAGCGCAATACCCGAAAGGCGGCTTTCGAACCGCCAACGAGATTCATTTGCCGGCGGGGCAAAACATCGGTGTGCTGATCAAAACCAACGATGTCATCCACGATTTCTGGGTGCCGCAGCTAGGGCGCAAGGTGGATGCGATACCCGGCTTCCCCAATTACCTCCTGCTGCACCCCGACAGGTCTGGCGTTTACCTCGGGGCGTGCTCGGAATTCTGTGGAGAAGAGCACGCCTGGATGCGATTTCACGTCGTCGTGACTTCGCAACCGGAGTTCGAGATGTGGGAGCGCCAGCAGGTGCAAGCGGCATCCGAGCCCGCAAGCCCGTTGGGTAGAGAAGGTGCACGCCTGTTCCAGGAAAAGACGTGCATGAAGTGTCACACGATTTCAGGTACCGAGGCGAAAGGACAAGTGGGTCCCGATCTCACGCATTTTCTGAGCCGGCAGAAATTCGCCGGTGAACGCCTGGACAACACACCGGAGAACGTGGCCCGCTGGTTGAGAAATCCACAGCAGATCAAACCGGGTTGCCATATGCCAAACATGCAACTTACAGATGACGAGGTGAAATCGCTCGCGGCCTATCTCGAGGGTTTGCGATGAGCGATATCCCGATCCCGGCGGGCAGCCTCCCGGTCGCCACGGAGATAGAAGAAGAGAACAAGCGAAGTCTTCTTAGTTGGGTAGCTTCTGTCGATCACAAGCAGATTGCCATCATGTATCTGCTTACCACTCTCTTCTTCTTTAGCCTCGGTGGCATCGAAGCGCTGCTGATGCGCCTACAGCTTGCGTGGCCCGGCATGACTATACTCTCCCCGGACGGCTACAACCAAATCTTCACTATGCATGGCACCACGATGATCTTTCTGGTAGTCGTGCCGTCGTTATTAGGCTTGGCCACCTATCTCACGCCGCTGATGATCGGGGCAAACGAAATGGCTTTTCCGCGCCTCAACGCATTCAGCTATTGGCTCGTGCTGTTCGGTGGACTCTTGTTGTACTTCAGCTTTTTCGGAGGAGCAGCGCCAAATGCAGGCTGGTTCAGTTATGCACCGCTGAGTGAAAGGCCCTACTCGTTTCAAGCGGGATTGGATTATTGGGCGGTGTCGCTACTGGCCATTGGTGTGGGAACGGTGGCGACCGGACTGAA
Organism: Acidobacteriota bacterium; assembly: GCA_019247235.1. Lineage (GTDB taxonomy): Bacteria > Acidobacteriota > Terriglobia > Terriglobales > Acidobacteriaceae > Gp1-AA145. Next base: position 628 of record JAFAPG010000306.1, on the reverse strand, counting down.
TCTGATCGTCACCATCGTCACCTTAAGGGCTCCGGGACTTTCTCTCAAACGCGTAGGCCTGTTTGTCTGGATGGTGCTGGTCAATTCCTTTCTCATCATTCTGGCCTTACCCGCGCTGAATGCGTCACTGCTGATGCTCCTGGTAGACAGGCAACTGAATACACATTTCTTCACGCAGCAGGGCGGAGGCTCGCCGCTTTTATGGCAACACTACTTCTGGTCGTTTGGCCATCCAGAGGTGTACATCATGGTTCTGCCGGGTTTTGGAATCATCTCGGAAACCATTCCGGTATTCTCACGTCAGCCGATTTTTGGTTATGGTTTCGTTGCCGCTTCCACCGTAGCGATCGGCTTGCTGAGCCTGGGTGTTTGGGCGCACCACATGTTTGCGGTGGGGATGGGCCATCGTTGGGACATGGTTTTCGGCGCCGCAAGTATGTTGATCGCCATCCCGACCGGTGTCAAGATCTTCAACTGGACCGCGACCATGTACGGCGGCGCGATCCGATTTACGACTTCGATGTGCTTTGCAATCGCTTTCCTGATTACATTCACCATGGGCGGTTTGAGTGGGGTGATGTTCGCAGCGGTCCCCATCGACTGGCAGACGACGGACACGTACTTTGTC
>JAFAPG010000011.1 GCA_019247235.1 Acidobacteriota bacterium | reverse complement strand
AAGGAGGGGAATATGACGCACGGCACGCAAGAAAATCGAGATAAAAATTCTACACCGATCGAAGCAGAGAGCTGGATCAGTACTTATTTGCCCGCTCTTTGCGCGGGGACGCTAATGGCAGTTGTGCTTTTGCTTGCCATCAGTTGTTCAAAGAAGGACAATCAGGTCACGGCCAAGGCGAATCCGTCAGCAGCACCAGCGACAGCGAGCCCAGCGGCGGCTCTAGCCTCTGTGACCACCGAAGCGCCGAAAAAAATAAAAAAGCATCGCCCGACGACTGCCACTTATGTGAATAGCGTCTATGGACTGTCGTTTAGCTACCCACGAAAGTACAGTTTGCAGGCGTCGAAAAATGAAACAGCGACGAACCGTGAAAGCGCTTTCGTAAAGCCTGGCTCGCTCGAGATCGTCCGCGTGGACGTCCCCAGCGATGCCTACCCTGACACCGATTTCTCGTCGGGGTTGCTGGCTGTGAGGCTGAATCCGAGCCTGAGCGCCGAAGAGTGCCTGGAGTTCAATTCAAAACCTCTCGAACCGACCAAGCCAGCCTCGGTCAAACTGGGAAACAATGAATTTGCCGAGCGGGAAGAGATTAAGGCCGAAGGACTCGGTGAATCCGACCTGAAGTACTTTCACATCTTCAAGAACCAGGCGTGCTATGAATTCGCGCTCGCGGTCGAGACTTCACGCTCCGCCGATGAAGATCTTGCCCAAGTCGATCGCGGCAAGGTCTTCCAGCAGCTCGAAAAGATCCTGACAAGCGCGCGCATCAAGAACGCCGGTCTCGCCGCAGGCCAGGCGGAAGAAACCGGGGCCGCCAAGATGACCACCGCTCAGAGGGTCACGGAGAAGGCCGAAGTCATTGCTACAGAGCAAAAGTAGCAAACGCCCTAGTGGGGGGCGGACCTTTAATTCCGCCCTCCCATTTGGCCCACTGGTTTATCTTCGTCTTGATCGCGCGATTGCTTCTCTGGCTTCGCGCTCGGTGGTTTTGCGGCGCTCGCTTTCGCGTTTGTCCCAGAGCTGCTTGCCTTTGGCCAGAGCTAGCTCGACTTTTACCCTGCTTTGCTTGAAATAGACGCGCGTGGGAATGAGAGTGAGACCTTTTTGCTGAGTCTTTCCGATCAGCTTGCGGATCTCCTGTTTGTGAAGCAGGAGTTTTCGCGTGCGCAAAGGTGCATGATTGTAGATGTTACCGTGTTCATAGACGCCGATATGACAATTCAGCAGCCAGAGTTCGCCGTCTTTGATAATTCCGTAGGCGTCTTTTAGATTGACCCTTCCCGCCCGTACTGACTTTACCTCGGTGCCGGTCAACGCGATGCCCGCTTCAAATTTTTCCAGCAAGAAATAGTTATGCGAAGCGATCCTATTGACGGCAGCATCTCTTTGTCCGGCGGCGGTCGGTTCGCGGCGGGGATTCTTCTCGGGGCCGGCTTTGGTCTGGTGTAGTCCCTGTCGGGGCATGGAGATAGGGTACCGCAACGGGAGTCGGTAACGTGTGCTTGTGTCTTTGAGTGCGAATTCGGTCGGGCGCGCTCACAAGAGGCGCGCTTTTGGGGGCGTGAACGGCTGGGAGCCCGACGCCAATGGGCTATTACCAAGGTGTAAAAGCGGGACGCATGGTCACCTTGGAGTGGTTACCCCCGATGCTATAATCGCGCTTTCCCACAGACTGAAGCATGCAAGATTAGCTCGGCAGGTGGCGAAGGAATGTCTTCTTGTTAGGGGTTAATGAATGAAACGCGCAATCCTCCCGGCGCTTATCTGCTTGCTGTGTATCTGGTTACTGATCCCTGCACTGGCCGAAAGCGCACGGTCGCTGTACAAAAAAGGACAAATTGCTGAAGGCCGCCAGAACTACGAACAAGCCTATGACTTGTACAAACAGGCCTATGACCAAAGCCCGCAAGATCTTTCCTACCGGTCGGCGTACGAACGTTTAAGGTTTCTCGCCGGTGCCTCGCATGTCCATCGCGGACAACTGTTACGCGAAGCGGGACGGCTCGAGGAGGCCTTGGCGGAATTTCAAAAGGGCTCTGACATTGATCCTTCAAGCGCGATTGCCAAGCAAGAGATTCAAGTCACCAATCAGATGATACAGGCAGCCAAGGCACCCAAGCCCGAGGCGAGCACTCGGGAAGCTGGTGTGCTTGAGAAAAGACTACAGGAAGCCAGCGGACCGGTTGAACTCACGCCTCTGCCCAACATCCCCATGAGCATGAAGCAGACGGAGGATAGCAAGATCATCTATGAGACCATCGGCAAGCTGGCGGGCGTTAACGTGCTCTTCGATCCGGACTACCAATCCCGTCGCATCAAGGTGGACTTGAATTCGGTTTCCTTGGAAGAAGCACTGCAGATTGTCGCACTTGAATCGCGGACCTTTTGGCGCCCGGTTACGCCCAACACGATTTTCGTGGCGGCCGACAACCCAGCCAAACGCAAGGATCTAGAGCAGAGCGTAATTAAGACTTTTTATCTGTCCAATCTTTCACAACCGACCGAAGTGCAGGACGTGGTGAATGCACTGCGGCAAATCCTTGAAATCTCCCGTATTCAGCCCCTGCCTTCGGAGGGAGCAATTGTGGTGCGCGGCACGCCCGATCAGGTGGCCTTGGCGGAAAAGCTGGTCGGTGATCTGGACAAATCTAAGCCCGAAGTGGTGGTCGATGTTGCTGTGCTGCAAATCAGCAAAGATAAGAAACGTACCTTGGGCGTCAATCCGCCCACGAGTATGACGGTGCAGCTGCAGCCGAATGTGACTACCGTGCCGACAACAACTACCAATGGCACAAACCCGACTACGACTACCACGACCCCCACTACCCAAAACGGATCGATCAATCTGAATTCTTTGGCCAATCTTAATGCTACCGACTTTCAGGTCACGATCAGTCCGGCCACCGTCACTGCTCTTTTTTCTGATAGCAATACCAAGCTGATCCAGAATCCGCAGATTCGCTCGGTCGACGGCCAAAAAGCGTCGCTCAAGATTGGCGATCGCATCCCTGTTGCCACCGGCTCGTTTCAGCCCGGAATTGGGGGGGTGGGAATCAACCCGTTGGTGAACACGCAGTTTCAGTATCTTGATGTCGGAGTGAACATTGATATCACGCCGCGCATCCACTCGAGTGGGGAAGTGACGCTGAAGATTGCTATGGACATCTCGTCCCAGACCTCGACGGTCAATATCGGCGGTATCGAACAGCCGGTTATTGGACGCAAACTCATTGAGCATGAAGTTCGGCTGCGGGAAGGTGAAGCCAACTTGATGGGGGGCATGCTAGAAGACCTGCAGAGCAAGAGCCTTTCCGGGATTCCCGGGCTGGCGCAAATTCCCGTGCTCAAATACCTGTTTGGGCAAACTGCCACCGAGCACTCCCAGACCGAGACCGTGTTCGTGATGATCCCGCACATTGTGCGGCGCCAGGTGCTTTCTACGCTCAACGAGGAAGCCGTCGATGTGGGGACGGCGAGCGCGATCGGACTGCGCCGCGTAGGGCAGACTGCTATTGCGCCCTCAAGCCAATCGCCAGGGCCTTCGTCGGGCGCAGGCTCGGTTGCAGTACCCCAGCCGGCCGCCTCGACCTTCGCGCCGCCACAGCCACAGCTGACCGCGCGCAACGGAAGCGCCAGTTTTGCCTTCGATCCAGCCTCGAGTACCCAGCGAGCGGGCTCGACTTTTACCGTTAACGTGCTGCTCAATGGTGCTCAAAACGTCTACTCGGTACCTCTTCAGCTCACCTATGATCCGAAACTTCTCCAAGTGGTCAATGTCTCAAACGGCAGTTTCTTGTCGCAAGATGGACAGATTGTGACCGTCAGCCACCGGGAAGACGAAGGCGCAGGCACCATGCAAGTAGTGGCCACCCGCCCTCCAGGAGCCCCGGGTATCTCCGGCCAGGGACCAGTGGTAACGCTTACATTTATGGCCAAGTCGCCCGGACAAAGCTCTCTGACCATCGCCCGCGGCGGAGCGCGCGACCCGGCCATGCAGGCTCTGCCTGTCAACGGCGCGACGGCAACAGTTACAATTCAGTAAGCGGCGTGGATCTACACTCTCGGCCGAGCACTGCCCAGTTTGAGGGGCTGGTTTATTACTTGTCAGCTAACGTCCGCCTATAAGGGCACAGAGTTGGCCCGACCAGGAATTAAGCAAATGGGTCAAAAGCTAACGTTCTCTCGATGTAAGGCCGCAAAAGACAAATGTGCACACGGCTTTACTCTGATCGAACTCATTGTGGCAGTTACCATCCTCCTGATTCTGAGCGGAATGGCAATTCCCATGGCCCGCGTCACCATCAAACGGGAGAGAGAACGCGAGCTGCGGCATGCACTCTGGGAGATGCGCGACGCAATCGATCGGTATAAGGACACGGCCGACCGCGGCGGCTTTCAAACCAAGGTTGGCAGCAACGGATACCCTCCGGATTTGGATACGCTCGTGAACGGCGTGGATGTTGGCGGCAAGAAGGTGCGTTTTTTGCGTAGAATTCCCATCGATCCGATGACCAGCGGGACGGATTGGGGGCTGCGCGGAGTGCAGGATGATCCCAACTCTGATTCTTGGAATGGAGAGAACGTCTTTGATGTGTACACCAAATCTCAGGGAACCGCGCTCGACGGCACGAAGTACAAGGATTGGTAGATGAGGGCGAAGGCGAAGCGCAATCATAGCCGCGGTTTTACCCTGCTGGAGCTGATGATCGTGATCTTTGTGATGCTGATTCTAGTCTCGATCGCAGTTCCCAATTTCACCCGTTCTGTTCAGAGATCGCGCGAAGCGGTTTTGCGCCAAAATCTCTTTACGCTGCGGGACCTTATCTCGCAATACACCTTGGACAAGCAGAAGGCGCCGCAGTCACTCGACGATCTAGTCCAGGCCGGGTACTTGAAGCAGATACCCAGAGATCCCATGACCGACCAAGCCGATTGGGCGACAGAGCAGGAAGAAAACACTGTGATGTCGGCGGATGAGCAAGACCAAGGGGGTATCGACGATGTGCATAGCGCCTCGACCGCTGTCGGCAGCGATGGGACTGCTTACAACACCTGGTAGGCTCCGATCTCCGGCCGCCTCTTTTGGTCGAAGCTACTTCCTCCCTAGCGTGACCTCGCTAGGAACGACTAACATTCATGAATGCCCACGCGAACTGAGGCTTCCCCTTACAGTCCCATACGCGCGCCCCGCGGAAGCTCCTTGTCCTGTAAGGCATGGCCGCAAGAGGCTGCCATGCGCATGCTCATGAACAATCTCGATGAGGAGGTCGGCGAGCGTCCCTCGGAGCTGGTGGTCTACGGAGGAACCGGCAAAGCCGCGCGCAACTGGGACTGTTATCGAGCAATTGTTAGCTCACTCAAGACTCTCGAATGCGATCAAACCCTACTAGTCCAGTCAGGGAAACCCGTCGGCATCTTTCAAACCCATGAGGAATCCCCACGCGTACTCATCGCCAATTCGAATCTCGTGGGCCATTGGTCAAATTGGGAAAAATTCAACCAACTCGAACGTGCCGGCTTGATGATGTATGGGCAAATGACCGCCGGCTCCTGGATTTATATCGGTTCGCAAGGAATCGTACAGGGCACGTTTGAGACTTTCGCCGCCGCGGGCGAGAAGCACTTCCAAGGAGATTTGTCCGGCAGGCTCATCGTAAGCGGTGGGATGGGCGGCATGGGTGGTGCCCAGCCGTTAGCCGCAACCATGAATGGAGCCACTTTTTTAGGCATTGACGTCGATCCTGAGCGCATTAAAAAACGGCTGCGAACAGGATATTGCGACCTAATGGTCACGACTCTGGACGAGGCGTTGCGAATTCTCAAAAATGCGGTACGCAAGAAACAAAATGTCTCCGTGGCACTGGTAGGGAACTGCGCCGAGGTTATCCCCGAACTGGCGTCTCGCGGGGTGGTTCCAGATATTCTCACCGATCAAACTTCAGCTCACGACCCGCTCCATGGCTATGTTCCCCGCGGCATCTCACTGGCCGATGCTCTCGAGTTACGGGAACGTGATCCGCGGGATTACCAAGAGCGCGCATTGGATTCGATTGCACAGCACGTCGAAGGAATGTTGCAGTTGCAGAAAATGGGCTCGGTTACATTCGATTATGGCAACAACATTCGCACTTTCGCATCCGAACGCGGGGTCAAGAACGCTTACGATTTTCCGGGATTTGTTCCCGCCTACATTCGTCCTTTGTTCTGCCAAGGCCGAGGACCGTTTCGTTGGGTCGCGCTTTCAGGGGAAGCCTCGGATATTCGGGCAACGGATGATCTGGTGCTCGAGCTCTTTCCTGAGGATCGCATTCTTCGCCGCTGGATCAACTTAGCTAGCAATCGCATTAAGTTCCAAGGACTGCCGGCAAGAATCTGTTGGCTGGGATACGGCGAGCGTGCCCGCTTTGGATTGGCCATTAACGATCTGGTTAGAAAGGGAGCTCTTAAGGCACCGGTAGTGATGGGACGAGATCACTTGGATTGTGGTTCGGTTGCTTCGCCCTTTCGTGAAACCGAGGATATGAAGGACGGAAGCGATGCCGTGGCCGATTGGCCGTTACTGAACGCACTGCTAAACACAGCTGCCGGCGCTTCCTGGGTCTCCATTCATAACGGAGGCGGCGTCGGAATTGGCTATTCCCTTCATGCCGGACAAGTAACCGTGGCGGACGGTACCCAGGCAATGGCCAAACGCATAGAACGCGTGTTGACCACTGATCCGGGACTCGGAATCATCCGCCATGCTGACGCCGGATACGATGAAGCTAGGAAGTTTGCTGGGCAGCACGGCATTCATGTGCCCATGCTGTAAATGACGAAAAACTCCTGCAATATGATTGTCTACGCAGGGACTGAATTTGCCATAGAGAATCGCGTCATCATAAGCGAGCGCGACGCCAATTACTGCACTGCCCAAATCGCTTTGCGTGTTGCTGGTGAAAGCAAATCTCGAGTTCTAAGTAGCTTAGGTGTCGGACTTTGAAACCATCCTCGACCAGGAATGGCTCTAGACCCATTCTTCTGCTGAACATTGGTCAGCTTCTTACGCTTGAGGCAAACTCGCGCAAACCCGGCCCTCGACGGGGAGCAGAGTTGAAGGAACTTGGCATCATTCAGGATGGGGCTGTGCTCTGTGTTGCCGGCAAGATTGTAGCTGTCGGGAAAACCCGTTCTGCACTGGCAGACTCTTGGGTAAAGAAACACAGGCGAGAGATGATTGAGATCGACTGCCGAAGAGCAGTTGTTTTGCCTGGATTTGTGGACTCACACACTCACCCTGCTTTTTTAAACCCCAGGCTTAGAGACTTCGAGCGTCGCATTGCCGGGACAACCTATCACGAAATTGCCAGCTCTGGCGGTGGAATCCGCGCCAGTGTCGAAGCTGTGCGGCTTGCGGGAAAGCGAGCCTTGGCCGCGAAGGTCTTGGGTGTTTTTCGTCAAGCAGCAGATCACGGTACCACCACGATGGAGGCCAAGTCAGGATATGGGTTATCGCTCGAGGGTGAATTGAAGTCCCTCGAAGCCATTCGCGTCGCTTCCCAGTTGTGGTCGGGCACGGTTATTCCTACTCTGTTGGGTGCTCATACGGTTCCAGCCGAGTTCGAGGCCAATCGTGCCGATTATGTCTCTCTGGTGTGCGAACAGATGATTCCCCAGGTGGCGCGAAAAGGACTTGCCTCGTTCGTCGATGTTTTCTGTGACAGCGGGGGCTTCACCGAGGACGAAGCAATCCGAGTACTTTCCGCGGCCCGTAAGTTTAGCTTGGGGGGCTCGTGCCCATGTCTCTCAGTTAGTGCGTTCGCCTCTTGAAAGGCTATTGCAATTGGAACCTGTTTCCCTTGACCATCTGGACCAGATTAACGACCAAGATATTATGCTTCTCGCTCGGAACCGAACTGTGGCCACGCTTGTACCTGCGGCGAATTACTTTCTTGGAATGCAATTTCCCGCTGCACGCAAGTTGATCGATGGCGGGGTCGCTGTGGCGTTGGCCACGGATTGCAACCCTGGATCTGCTCCGACCATAAGCATGCCTTTCGTTCTATCATTGGCTTGCACGCAGATGAAAATGAGCCCTGCCGAAGCTATTGCCGCGGCGACAATCAACGGCGCGTGGGCTCTAAGATTGGCGCAGAGGAAAGGCTCAATTGCACCGGGCAAAGATGCTGATTTGGCCATTTTCGAGGTTGGCGACTATCGTGAGATAGCATATTGGGTGGATGGCAATTATTGTCAGCAGGTGATTGCTCAAGGCATGGTACTTCGGGCATCGGATTGAGGGATCCCGTTGGTGATTGCTATAATTTACGACGACTCGCGCTTTCCTACGTTCTGCTTTCGTTCCACCGAATTTCCGGCGTGTCCCAAACGAGCACTCTTGAAATTGCGAGTGAAATTTGGCCAGGTAGCTCAGTTGGTAGAGCGCAGCCCTGAAAAGGCTGGCGTCGGCGGTTCGATTCCGTCCCTGGCCACCATGTTTTCAATCACTTGCAAGCTGCTCTCCTGGTCGCTTGGTCACAATTGGTCACAATTGATAGGTCACAATTGGTCACAAATCAATTGACTAAACGGCTGAGTCCTTCGACCACTCGTTGCTGACTTTCTGGTACGAACTGCTGGTAGATATCGAGCGTCGTGCTCGAACGTGAGTGCCTCATCTGTGCCTGCGCGTCCTTCACGTCGGCACCAGCCATCTTCAGCCAGGTGGCGTGAGATGTTCGTAGGCTTCTCCAGTTCACCCATGGCAAGCCCAAAGCGCGAGCTGCGGGTTTGATGAAGCGTACAAGGATCTTGTTATCACGAAGTGGTTTCCCAGATCGAACGCTTTGGAACACGAGATCATCTGGGCCATCCGATTTAACAACTTTGTACTTGCGGATTGCGTTACCAGCCTTCACCTGAACCGTCAGTTCTTTCAGTCCATGGATCCGTTCGATAACGCAGCTGTTCACTCCAATGGTTGCGTTGGAAGCTTCGCTCTTCGGTGCGCCCCAATCGCCGCGGCAAAACCGTTCATCGATCGTGATTGAGTTCGTCCCGATATCGTTCCAGCGCAGGCCCGCCAGTTCGCTGACCCGTAACCCGTATAGATTGCCACGTAAACCATCGAAGCGTAGGGCTCAGGAATCACTTCAACAAGTTGCTCGAACTGTCTGGGAGTGAGGTAGGGTTTGTTCCGCTTCTTCTCCCGCTTGTCTGGAGGGATGCGAAGCGATTCTGCTGGATTCCGTCCCAGCAGGTCGTGTTGCACAGCAAA
>JAFAPG010000952.1 GCA_019247235.1 Acidobacteriota bacterium | reverse complement strand
CACAAGTGAGCGTACTTTTGAATTAGCTCGTGAGTTGGTGCTGGCCGGTGCAGACCCCGCTCGCTGCGCTCGGCCCATCTATTTCGGACACTCCACGGCCAAGATGCGTCTGCTTGGGGCTGCGCTATCTGGGCTCGAGCGTGATGGCGCGCTGGCCTGGATCTCGGTCACGCAAAGGCAGATGGCGGCCGTGGGCGCAATCGAAGAAGACTGTGAGGGTTTGGTGAACTACGCCCTCTCGATTGGGGATGTCGAAGTAGCGGTTTTTTTTCGTGAGCTTCCTGACGGGCACTACCGGGTCAGCCTTAGGAGCAAAGGCAAACTCGATGTGTCCGCCATCGCCGAAGAGTTTGGCGGAGGGGGACACGCCTGCGCCAGTGGTTGTTCGGTCAAAGGACCATTTCAAGCGGCCACCGAACGCGTGCTCGGCAGAGTACGAGCCAAGAGCTTGCCCCAGCCGTGAACAAGGCCGCGACGCGAGAGAGAAGGGCTTCGAATGCTGATGTCTGGGTGTTGAGCAGGTGAACCATCGCACCCGAATCTCGGACTGGCTCTTCGCAGCCGCCCTGTGCGCCTTCTTATTTTTGTGGCGGCTCGCGTCCTTTGGCCTCCTGGGAGCTGACGAGCCACGTTATGCGCAAGTGGCCCGGGAGATGTTAGCGACCGGAGACTGGGTCACACCCAAACTGGGGGGAACAGCGTGGCTGGAAAAACCCCCGCTCTATTATTGGCAGGCTTTACTTTGTTATCGCCTCTTCGGAGTGAGTGACTGGGCGGCACGTCTGCCGGCGATGGCGGATGCCACGATCCTGGTCTTCGCCGTCTATTATTTCTTGCGTCGCTTTCAGCCCGGCTCGGCACGGAGCGGTGCTCTCTTGCTAGCTTCGACCGCCGGCATGGTGGGCTATGCCCGAGCGGCCTCGACGGATATGCCGCTCAGTGCCAGTTTTACCGTGGCTATGCTCGCCTGGTATAGCTGGTTCCAGACATCAACGCGAGCTTTGCTTATTGGCTTCTACGCTGCCATTGCACTGGCGATGCTTGCTAAGGGGCCAGTTGCGCCTTTTCTTGCCATCCTCATCCTAGGGCTGTTTTTGCTGCGCGAGCACAATGCGAAAATGGCCCGCGATAGTCTCTCGCTGACCGGCTTGCTGGTCTTCTTGCTGATTGCAATGCCCTGGTACGTGCTCGTGCAGCTCAGGAATCCTCAGTTCTTTCGTGTTTTTGTTCTACAACACAACCTGGCGCGGTTCGCCAGCAACATGTTTCACCATCCCCAGCCCATCTGGTATTACCTGCCGGTGACAATATTAGGATGGATCCCCTGCTCGATCTTTGTCCTGCTTGCCCTGAGCTCGGGCTTTCGGCAATTCAAGAGTGCGACTCGGGAAGGTGAACCGGATCGATTCCTGCTCATCTGGATCCTCGTCGTGGTAGCATTCTTCTCCCTGTCAATATCCAAGCTTCCTGGATACATTCTGCCGGCTCTGCCTCCGGGAATTCTCCTCATCGCGCGTTACCTCGAAACCAGAGCATCTCAGAAGGCGGGCGCAGCTCTCATCATTCTGCAAGGTCTGCTGACGACCGGCTTGGTCTTGGCCGCTCTGCTGCTGCCATACTTGCTCGGACCGCATCAGTTCCACGGCGGAAGGATGGTTGTCCTGCCCCTGGTTCTCGCCACCTTGGCGGGAGCAGTCGTCAGTCTTATATTTCTCCGCTTAGGATTTAAGGGACTAAGCCTGGTGACCGTTATTCCCGCCATGCTTACGGTTGCCATCACCTTAGGTCTTGGCGCGCCAGCCATCGAAGCGACGCTTTCTGCCCGTTCTGTTGCCAATTCGCTGGCTGGGTTCGCTCCCGGCAACCTACCCGTAGCCGTGGTGCTGGTCCCACGCGAGATCGAGTTCGGCCTGGAGTTTTATCGCAACCAAATAGTGCCGCGGTATGAACTCGGAGAGGTTCCCGCTGGCGAGCACCTGGTAGTCGCCCGAGAAGGGTTCAGGGATGCATTTTCTCGTGATGTTCGTGGCCGACGGATTCTTTACCTGGGCAGTTCCCCGGCTCAAAGACTGGAGTTTTTCTACGTGTCGGCCCGATAACGAGTTGCCGTTCCTTATTCTCCGCGTTTGATTGCCATCGCCGCCTGCCACTACACTCAGTGAGTCCGCCGAGTGGCGGAACTTCTACCTACTCGAGCGACCCGTACCCCGTCTGTCGCAATCGGTACACTGGGATGAAGTGGTCGCCGCTCAACCGTTCGAGCGGCCGGGAGTGTGCGTGGAGATTCTTGATCTGAGGCACTTTACATCCGCTGACCTGCGTCCTTTGCTGGACGATGAGGTGAAGGTTTGGGGTGAACTTCTCTGCTGGGACTACAGCGGGTCAGCCGAGATGATTCTCCGCTATATGGATGCCAAGTTTCTCCCTGGCTATGCGGCGGTTTCGCGCGGCAAGGTCTTTGGTTACTCGTTTTTTGTCTACGAGAGCAGCAAGGGAGTTATCGGGGACCTATTTGTGAGCGATTGTGAAAATGGACGAGGTCGCCAAGAGGTTGAACGGCGCTTACTAACTCACGTCATTGAAACCCTACAGCAGTCCCCGGGAATTCACCGCATCGAAGCCCAGCTGTTGGCCCATGAAGCGGGTGCAGCCGCTCAGCCGTTCTTGGCTCAGGGCTTCAGCCGGCACGCCCGGCTATTCATGACCCTGCCTCTCACTCGTGCGCGCTTCGAGGCCCCACTGAGGTCCTCCGATATCGAAATTCGTCGCTGGATGGACCCGGACTATCAGCCCTCGGCCTCAATTATCACTGCCGCTTACCGCAATCACGTGGATTCGGAGATCAACGATCAGTATCGCACCTTGAGCGGTTCTCTGCGCTTCCTTAATAACATCGTCCGTTTTCCCGGCTGCGGCACTTTTGATCCGGAGTCTTCCTTCGTCGCCGTGAACCCAAAAAACGAATCGCTTCTGGGAATGATTCTCTGTTCGCGAGTTCGGTACGATACCGGACACGTGACCCAGGTTTGCGTGCTCCCGGAATGTCGAGGATTAGGTCTGGGCAAGGCGTTGCTAGCAGCCACGGCTCGCAGTCTGGACCGGCGAAAATTCTCGGCCTTATCGCTCACGGTTACTCAGGCCAACACGCCCGCCGTGGAGCTTTACGCGCGACTGGGATTCGAGACTAAGCGCGTGTTTGATGCTTTTGTGTGGGAAGGATAATTAGTCTGATTGGCGCTAATGCCTTAACGCCCACATGACCCACCCTGCCACGATAAGGCCTCCCATGAACATGGCGAAGCAGTAGAGGCCGTAGCGAAACTGATCGCGCGGAGTATCTCGCTGCGTGATACCAAAAACAGTTGAGGCAAATACCGAAAATAGCAGAGCGGCATTAAAGTGAGATAGGGTTAGCATTTCTTTCCGATTGCGATGTGATAGGCGTCGGCCATGCTGATGAAATTAAGCAGCCCGGCCACAATCATGTACTTGGTTCCGTAATCTGCGGTTGCGTGCGCGACGATGCCATGGCCTAGATCAAAAGTCCGGGTGATGATATACAGTCCGCCACTCCCCAGGTCGCCGATAAAGCCAAGAATGTCGAGCACATCGCCGCCGTTCGGTTGATAGACGCGACCCTGCATGAGTAAGCCAAGAACAAACATGATGACGATCGAGCCCATGAGCAGCGAACCGCGTATCCAGCGTTTTTGAATGAGGTGTCCAGCGCCAGGAACCAGCCAGGCCAAGGCAGGGGCGAGTATAGACATGTGGCTCAAGTGGGTTACCGGCGCGGGGGCGACTACTTCTTTGCGTGCGACTTGATCTGCCATTCAGATAATCACAATCTCGTTTTGTATTTTACCAGTTACTTCGGCGCGGTCGTCGCGTACTAGCATATTAATCTCGCTGCGCACACCAAATTCGGGCAGGTAAATTCCCGGCTCAATGGAGAAGCAGCTGTTCGGAAGAATACGGCGTTCGTCGTGCACCTCCAGGTTGTCCATGTTCGCCCCATTGGCGTGGACGCTGGTGCCGATCGAATGGCCGGTGCGATGCACAAAGTAATTGCCGTAACCCGCCTGACGGATGGTTTCGCGAACGGGATCGTCCACCTGCCAACCGGCAATTTGTTTGCCCGAGGTAATCGCCTCTTGCACGAACCTCGCTCCCGCATTGCGAGCCTCACGAACCACCTGGAAGATCTGCTGAATGCGATCTGGAGGAGCCTGGCCGACAAAACCCGTCCAGGTAATATCGTAATAGACCGCCTCGGGGACCTTTTTCTTACCCCAAATATCGAGCAGCACGAAATCACCCGGCCGAATGGGGGCGCAGCTTGAGCCTTCGGGAGCGTAATGAGGGTTTCCGCTATTGGCATTGCTGGCTACAACCGGAGGATCATCGCTGGTGAGATCCTCCCGGCTGAAAGCTTCAAGAATCCATTGCTGCATCTCGAACTCGGTCGTGCCCCCGTTTCGAGCACGGCGGCCGATCTCTTGAAAAGCGGCGGCCGTGATGCGATCGATGGCGTCCCGGGCAGCATAGTGAGTTTGAATCTGCTCCTCGCTCCAGGTAGCTTCGAAAAAGGCGACCAGATCTCCTGAGCTCACAATGTTCTTTCCCAGTCCGCGCAGCAGGTCGAGGGTACCGCCATCCACCAGGGAGATGGTGAAAACTCCATTGTTGGGAGAGTACTGCATGGCGATGTCTCGGTGGCGGGACAGCATCTGCTTTAATCCGTCAAACAGTTCTTGCCACGCCGAGTAGGTCCGCTTCTCACCCGGCAAGCTGTCGAGGTGTCCGGATTCGATTTTGTGAACTAGTTTTTGCGGTTCACCTGCGGAAGGAATCAAATAAAACCAGCGTCGCGTCACCATCAGGCGCTCGGAAATTCCTAAGACTCGGTAGGCAATGGGGTCGCGATGATGATGGTCATAGAAAAGCCAAGCGTCGATATTCCGGTCACGCAAAGCGGACTGGATCGCAGCCAAGTTCATGCGGAAACCATTCTAAACAACTCAAGCATTTTTGGGGCGATTCGGGAACGAAAAACAATCGCAGATTCAGGCCTCAGCGGGTTTTGCCGGTGTCCGAGATTGAGCATCGCTTTTCTTGCCAACAGCGAATGGTTTGCCGCCGAGGACCTTCCGCCGGAGCCGGGAAGGGAGCGTTTCCGAGGCCGTCCGTAAGACTCGGCGCGGTGTGCGGTTGCGGATCCGTAAAAGATAGGGGACGGTTCGTTTGCAGTCGGCCTTGGCCGATTCTCGCAACAACCAACCCAGCCCCTTTTGCACCATGTCATCCTGATCCTCGAGGAGCAGGTTAGCGAGCCGAGTAACAAGGGGAAACAATTTTCCGCGTCGAGTGGACTTGATGAGCGCCACGCAGGCGGCCCGACGGTGCCAACGGTCGGTCGATTCCGCCCACTCGAAGACCTTTCGCGCTCGTTGAGGATGCGAAACGATCATGGGTGCAATTAAATAATGGGTTAAAGCGTCATGATCCGCCCAGCTGCCGATACGGTCGACCCAGGATTCAAAAAGTGCAAAATGGGAATCGTTGAAGTGGGCAGTTAATTTTTCTAAGAGGAGAACAGCGAACACTCTTTCTTCAAGAATCGGACCAGTGAAGAGTTGGTCTGCTACTTTGATGAGAAACTCAATTCCAAATTCTCGTTCGACCGAGCGGCGATAATGGCGCGCTAACCTTCTTAGGTCGGCGGTGTACCAGCCATGCGATTTGATTTTTTCTTTGAAGAACGACTGTACTCCCTGCGCGTGTTCGCTCCTGCCCCCTTGCTTGAGCACCCGACGTATCTCAGCAGCCTTACCTGGCGGAGTGATCTCTCGCTTCATGGGCATCGAATAGAGCACCTGATAAAAATTCCCAAGCGCGATCTGAATTGGCTTACTCTGACTTTCTTTGGCCAGGAACCATCGTAACGAGGACCGTGGTTGCCGTAAAAAGGCTCGCAAAGAATTCAGTGACAGGCCACATTGGAGTGCTTTCTGGGGCGCTAGTCTAAGGTAATTTAAGCCTTGTCTCCGAGTTGCTCAACGACGCTATCGCGCTCGGCTATGGCTTAACCTTCAGGTTAAATTCATGCGATATCAGTTCTGCCTGGACAATTTGCCCACCTTTTAATGAGAGCCGTACTGGGCCTTAGTGGTGAGAGAAGCGGACCCGGAAATCGTCTGCTTGTCCTGCCGCCGAATTCCTGCGTTTACGGAGTACAATGGCCCCACTTGGCGTGAGTTGTGCAACCTCTTGTGCAACGAATTTATTTACGCTAGCAGGTCGAAACTGAAGAATAGGCTCTAATCCCGCCGCACAAGAGCACTCCACGTACCAGCAAATGTGCCGAGCTCGAAGACGAGTTGAAGATATGTCACGCTCGCGAGTCCTTTCGAGCGGTCTAGCGATCACGCTCCCAATCGTAGTTTTGGTCCCAGTCCCGCGTCGTTCGCCACTCATGGTGATAAGGGTCGTACCAGGAGTGGGCTCGAGTCCAACAACGGTCCCAGGTCGCGTTCAGTTTGGCTTTAGCGTGCTCAGCCTGACGGCTATGTTTGCCATGTTCATGAACCTCATGGCGATAGTGCCTTTCGCCATTTTCCACCCTTCGTTGACAACTAGAACGCTCATCGGCGAATGCCTTAATTGGCACCGTCAGGCACAAAGCCGCAGCCACAAAGAAAGCGGCAATCGCATTGGCGAGTCTTAAATGATTCATATGCTTTGACCTCTCCACCATGTTTTCCCAGCGTTCAGATAGAAACGCGGAACGCCAAGGTTGCTCTAAATCGCGGTCGGACGAAACTGTAGCCAGACCTGTGAACACCGGACAATCTCTTCGAACTAAGCCTAAAGCGAGCGCCGCCTGGCCGGTGCTTTTATTTGGAGCCCGCTGGCTCCCCGCCTTTGTCGACCACTGCAGGACCGGTAAGCAGTGGGACGAGATTTACGGCTTTGCTGGCCGTTGAGCGAGCCGATTGCTCATCGCTGTGAGGCTGCGTCTTCTCCTCCAGAACAACTTTTCCCGTATATTCCGCAATTGACATTACCCACAATGGTATATACCATTGATATATATCGCGGGAGGCGTCGTGAAAGTTAAGAAAACAGCCAAAGTGTTCTGGACTGGTAGAAGCCAGGCGGTACGGTTGCCGAAGGAATTTCGCTTTGACGGCGACACAGTCCTGGTGCACCGCGAGGGGTACGCGCTGATCTTAGAGCCAGCCAAGGAATGGCCCGAGAGATACGTCGAATCCTTTGCAGGGGTGCCTGACGACTTCACGAGACCGCCCCAAGGTAGGGTTGAGAAGAGAACCTCACTCCGATGAAGTTCCTTCTCGATACCGATACCTGCATTTATGCCCTCAAGCAGGACCCATCGCTTTTGAAGAGCTTATTAGCCGAAAGCCGCGAAGATATTTCTGTTAGCGTCATTACCGAAGCGGAGCTTCGAACTGGTGCAGCCAAGAGCACTTCAGCGGCGAAGACTCTACAACTGATCGAAAATTTCCTACGCCCACTTAGCATCCTCGAATTCACATCGAACGACGCGGTTTCGTATGCTCAAATACGAGCGAAGCTCGAGGTGGCGGGAACACCCATTGGTCCGTTGGATACACTGATTGCGGCGCAAGCTGTGTCTCGCAAACTCAC
>JAFAPG010000925.1 GCA_019247235.1 Acidobacteriota bacterium | reverse complement strand
ATTGGGGGTGGTTGGTATTGTCTACGAATCTCGCCCCAACGTGACCGTAGACGCCGCCGTGCTTGCCTTTAAGACCGGGAACGCCGTCGTGCTTCGAGGCGGCAAGGAGGCAGCACGAAGCAATGAACTGCTGGCCGAGCTCCTGGCTTCGGTACCGGGCGTACCTAAAGGCGCGATCTCGCTCCTCGACGCCAACACGCGCGAGAGCGTTCACGAATTGATTACCGCCCGCGGTTTTGTGGATGTGGTGATCCCCCGTGGGGGTCCCGCGCTCATCTCCCACGTGGTGGAACATGCCTTAGTGCCGGTCATTGAGACCGGCGCCGGCAATTGCCACGTCTTTATTGATGAGTCGGCAGATCTGGCAATGGCGACCCGAATTGTTCTGAACGCGAAAACTCAGCGGCCTTCCGTGTGCAATGCCGCGGAAAAACTGCTCGTGCACAGAGGACTGGCTGCCGCCTTTGTGCCTGAGATGGTCAACCGCCTGATCGATGCGGGCGTCGAAGTACGAGGAGATGAGGAAACCATGGCCCTGGCGCCGGCCGTCGCCCCAGCCACAGAACAGGATTGGGGTGAAGAGTATCTGCGCCTATTGATTGCCATTCGCCTGGTATCCGATCTCGACGAAGCAATCGACCATATCAACCGTTACTCAACCAAGCACTCAGAATCCATCGTCACAGAGAATGAGGCGAATGCGTATAGATTCTTGCAGATGATCGATTCAGCTGCGGTTTACTGGAATGCATCCACGCGCTTCACCGACGGCGGGGAGTTCGGCTTCGGTGCTGAGATGGGCGTCAGCACGCAAAAACTCCACTGCCGTGGACCCTTCGCGCTTAAAGAGCTCACCTCCACGAAATACCAGATTCTTGGGACCGGGCAGGTGCGCCCGTAACATGGCGCTTCTCATGGTGATGTTGTGAGTATTCGTTGCTTTCATCTGTTTGCCATCGTGCTTTTATTGGGCGCCGGCGGTGCCCAAAATCTCCGCAAACCCGGCCCACTCACCGGCTTCCTCCATTCCCAGCAGGAGCTTGCCGCCGAGTCTCGCTTCGCGGCCATACCAGATCCGAAACTGGCCGAAGAGCACCTGCGTATTCTCACCGCTGCCCCTCACATTGCCGGATCTCCCGAAGATAAAGTCACCGCCGATTACGTCGCCGGGAAGTTTCAGGCGGCGGGCCTCAAAACCGAATTCGCCGAATATCGCGTGTGGATGAACTATCCGCAGGAGATTAGCGTAGACATGACCGCGCCTGCCGACGTTCACTTGCACGCTCCCAGCCGTGAGCACGTCGATGGGGATCCGTATCAAGAGGATCCCCGGGTGGTTACGCCCTTCAATGCCATGTCACCTTCGGGTGACGCGGAGGCGCCTGTAGTCTACGCCAATTATGGAAACGCGGCCGATTTTGAGACTCTGACCAAAATGAATATCAGTGTGCGAGGCAAGATCGTGATCGCGCGCTATGGCCAAAATTACCGGGGAACCAAGGCCCAACTGGCAGAAGAGCATGGCGCCGCTGGACTGATTCTCTATTCCGATCCGGCCGACGACGGAAGACAACGAGGTGCCCCTTATCCCCAAGGTCCCTGGCGGCCGGACACCGGGATTCAGCGCGGTTCGATCAGTCTGATCGCCCGCTTTCCCGGGGACGTTACCACCCCTGGATTTGCCTCCCTGCCGACCATTGCCGATTCCAAGCGAATCCGCCCGGAAGATTCGCCGGCGCTGCCCAGGATTCCGACCACGCCAATTTCCGCTGCCGATGCGACTCCCATTCTTCAGCACTTGAGTGGCCCGGAGGTTCCCAAGGAGTGGAAAGGGGGATTGCCATTCACGTACCGGGTCGGTCCCGGACCGGCGACGGTGAAGCTGCACCTTAAACAGGATTATCAATTTCGCACCATCTGGGATGTGATCGGCACGGTCCGCGGCAGCACATGGCCTGACGCCTTGGTTATTGCCGGTAATCATCGCGATGCCTGGGTATATGGCGCAGTCGACCCGGGCAGCGGCACCGCGGCAATGCTTGAGGCCGTCCACGGTATCGGCGAATTACTCAGGAGTGGATGGCGGCCGAAACGGACGCTGGTATTTTGCAGCTGGGACGGAGAGGAACAGGGCCTGCTTGGCTCGACCGAATGGGGCGAGGCACATCCTGAACTCGAACAAACTGCAGTAGCGTACTTCAACACCGATATGGCCGTCTCTGGCCCCAAGTTTGGGGCAGCAGCCGTGCCCAGTCTCAAACAGTTTGTGCGTGATATCACCAAAGCGGTCGCCGATCCCCAGGGCGGGACCGTCTATGACCGATGGATGGCGCTGAACAGCAGCGGAGCCTTGCGCGTGGATTCACGCGAGACTAGCACCAGCACCTATCGCGCTCCGCTCGCCGGCAATCACGACGTGCCGGTAAGTGATCTGGGGAGTGGCTCTGATTACGCGGTGTTTTTGCAACACCTGGGCATTGCTTCTACCGATGTGGGCTCAAGCGGCGATTACGGAGTTTATCACTCTGCCTTCGACAATTTTTTGTGGTTCCAAAAATTCGCAGACCCAGATTTTCGCCAAGAGCAAAAGATGGCCAGAGTTTTCGGCTTCGAGGCCATTCGAATGGCGGACATCGACGTCCTGCCCTACGACTTTAAGGAATATGGAGAGGAAATCGAGCAGTACATTGTGAGCGCGCGGGAACGAGCAAAAGCGGTTTTCCCGGGCGCCTCTCTGGATTTCGAGCCCGCTCTCGAGGCTGCGCGCCGTCTCGCCGCGGCGGGAAAGATGATCTCTGTTTATCAAAATCACCCGCCGGCGAATGTCAGCGCTGTCAACACCATTCTCTTGAGTGCGAACCGCGCTCTTCTGCTCAAAGCGGGAATACCAGGACGGCCCTGGTTCCGACACGCTATCTATGCCCCCGGCAGGCGAGCGGGGTACGCAGCCGTAGCCATTCCCGGTGTCAATGACTCGCTTGAGGCCGCGGATATTGAAGGCACCCGTGCCCAACTCACCGCTTTAATCGATGTTCTCGACGATGCCAGCCGGAAACTAATGAGAAGTGGAACCAGGAGCTCGCTAGCAAAATAGCTGGGTTTTCAGACACGCTTCAACCCACGATGCGAGAGCGCCTTAAGCACACCCGGTTCCCAGAAGAGTTAAAGGTGTACTGAGATGGATACCTGCGCCGCTTTGACTTCGATGCGAATGCTGTTTGTGAATGAACTCACGGAATTATCCACCTCGCTGAAGCGCCTGGGGAGATAGGAGCCGAGCGTCCTTCACCGGTATGGCTAAGCGCAACCGTGGCAAGCCGACCAGTGAAGAAACAACGATCTATGCGAACTCGAAGGAGTCAGAAGGTTTTCACGGAAGTCTCCCTTACCTTTCAGAGATGCATGTGTCTTAGCGAACCACAAGCCACATCAGCGGAACGCATACTCCACATCTACTAGATAAAGCCCGCTTGCCGGCGCGGTAGCTCCTGCTGCGGAACGATCTTTGGCCGCGACGACTTTGAGCATATCTTCAGGCTGAAGCGTCCCCTTGGCGATCAGCACGTATGTGCCTACCAGGTTTCGCACCATATGGTGAAGAAAACCGTTACCCTTCACCTCATAGACGAGTTCGTCGCCCGCTCGCCGCCAGGTGGAGGAAAAAACAACTCTAATGTTGGTTTTTTCGACATCTGTTTTCTCGGTCTCGCTCGCCGGGCTTGACCGGGCTTCCTTTTCTCGATCCACAGAAGCAAATGAGGTGAAGTCGCGCTCACCTTCAATGGTCGATGCGGCGCTTTCAAGAGCCTCGAAATCCAGGGGATAAGGATAATGCCAGACATAGCGTGCTAAAAAAGGTGGGCAAATAGAACCGCGATAGATCCGATAACGGTAGGTTTTTGCCTGCGCGGATTTCCGGGCGTGAAAGCAAGGTGGCATCTCGGTGGCCTCGAGCACCCGGATAGTGGAAGGCAGAATGTCGTTTAAGGCGATGACCAGATTTGCCGTTGGGATTGGCGACTCGGTCTGAAAGGTGGCCACCTGGGCTAGGGCGTGGACTCCGGCGTCGGTCCGTCCCGAGCCTTGCGGCAATACATTTTCCCCGGTCACGCGTCCAATAGCTGAAGATAATTCGCCCTGGATCGTGGGCGAGCGCGGCTGCACCTGCCAACCACGAAAATCGGTTCCGTCGTACGCCAATAGCAGTTTGAGGTTGCGCATCGAGAAATGGAATCTTCAGCGAAACATGTGCATCCAAAACTACATTGTCGCAGCATTCGGACAGCTTGGGCCTCTGAAATCCTCAGATATACTGTTGGATACTCGTGAGTTGCGCGTTTTCTTTTGTTGAAGGTGACGCTAGAAATTGGGAACCCAAAACTCCCTTTCTACGTAGTACAGCTTTGAACCTGATTCCGTGTCTAATCGACACACGATGGAGAGAACCGAATGTGTTTATCTCGCTTGAAGTGTGCCCTCTCGCCACTGCTTGCCGCCATTCTCGTTTGTTCTAATGTGACCGTACTGTGGGCGCAAGAGGCACAAACTGCTCAGGGCCAGAATCCACCAACGCCCGCCAATCTTCCCCAAGCGCCAGCTGCTCAGCAGCAGCAGTTCGTACTCCGCGACTATTCAAAGCCCAAGCGCGCCTTTCCCAATGTGATTGCTCCCTATACGCCCGAGGAGCTTCCGGTGCCGAATTTGGCCAATACCCCTCGACTGGATCAACTAATGCGGGATGGCAAGCTATATTTGTCAATGGATGACGCGGTGGCCTTGGCCCTCGAAAATAACATGGACATCGCAATCGCGCGTTACAACATGGGTATTGCCGATACAGAAATCTTGCGAGCCAAGGGCGGTTCAAACAATTTTTTCGGCGTGAATACCGGCATTGTGCAAAACACGCCGGGAGGCGGAGTGGGAGGTTTAAGTGGGAGCGTCGGCTCGGGGCCGGGCGGCACCACCGCGGCTCCTGGCGGAATTGGCGCGGGTACGAATGGCCTGGTTAGTTCGACGGTGGGATTAGGGCCGCTCATCACCAGCTTCGATCCCGTGGTTACTGGCACTCTGCAGAGCGATCACTCGCGATTTGAATGCACCAGCATCTTCTGCGGCAGCGTGCAAAACACGACCACAGCAAATTTCAACTATCTACAAGGACTGGAGTGGGGGACCAACGTCGCGGTCGGGTTTACGAACTCTCGCATCACCACCAACAACCCATTTACTATTGTCAGCCCCAGCTTGAACTCGGGCTTTAAATTCCAGCTCACGCAACATCTCTTGCAGGGCTTCGGGCTGCTTCCCAATAACCGCCTGATTCGCATTACCAAAAACAATCGCGAGATTACCGACGTCGCCTTCCGGCTGCAGATCATCACCACGGTTGACCAAATTGAAAATCTTTACTGGAACCTGGTGTATGCCTATGAGAACGTCAAAGTGCAACAAGAGGCACTGGCCTTTGCCCAGAAGACCCTTTCCGACAACCAAAAACAAGTGCAAATCGGTAGCCTAGCGCCCATCGAAGTGGTGCGCGCGCAAAATACTGTGGCCGCCGACCAGCAGAACTTGATCCAAGCGCAAACCAACCTGGATCTGCAGCAGTTGCTGATGAAAAACGCCCTCAGCCGAACTCTACAAGATCCCACCCTGGCGAGCGCTGAGGTTATCCCTACGGCCACAATGGCCCTGCCTCAGCAAGAGCCGGTGGTTCCCACACAGGATTTGATTCAAGAAGCCTTACAACACCGTCCCGAGTTAGCGGAATCCCGCATTGACCTTTCTAACCGTGAGATCAGCCAAAAGGCCCTCAAAAACGCGCTCCTGCCCAGCGTCGATGTTTTTGCTTATTACGGGGGCGCCGGAGCCGGGGGCGAGCAAAATCCCCGCAGCACCTGCGGTACTGGCGGATTGCCCGGTCTATGCAGCCGTCCCGGCTCATTTCAAACCACAAGCTATGGAAGTACGCTCGATAAATTAGTGACTTCGACGGCACCCGACAAGGGAGCCGGTTTTACACTTACCATTCCGATTCGCAACCGGCAGGCGCAAGCTTTACAAGTGCGCTCCGAACTTGAGCAGCGTCAGGCACGGATGCGCTTGCAACAAATCGAAAACCAGGTCACGATCGAAGTTCGCAACGCGCAATTTTCCGTGACCCAGAACCGTGCAGCCGTACAGTCATCACAAGCTGCCGTCGAATTAGCCAAGCAAAGTTTGGACGCCGAGCAAAAGAAATTCAACCTGGGCGCCTCGACTTCAACACTGGTACTACAAAATCAATCCGCATTGGCGACAGCCCAGTCAAACCTGGTATCCGCCATGGCCGCCTACGAGAAAGCTCAGATTGAGCTCGACCGAGCCACCGGTCTACTGCTCGAGCATGCGGGAATTGTAATGTCGGACGCAGTCAGGGGGGAGGTAACCCACATGCCTAAGATCCCCTTTGTCGCCCCCCGCTCTGACGTACGCTCGGTCATGCCATCCCAACCTGAACAACCCTCCCAACCCGCAGGCCCACCGCAACGGTAGTCATCACCACCCGGGGTGGCCAGTGAACCATCGCTGGCCACCATCGTTGATAAAACTTTAC
>JAFAPG010000904.1 GCA_019247235.1 Acidobacteriota bacterium | reverse complement strand
TGATGGAAGGCTGATTCCATTCGACAAGAGTACATGGACCGAGCACCAGCCACCGGGGCCACCTACGTTGGAAGGCCTTAAATTCGCCGTTCAACGCCAGACGGAATGGTTGAGTGATGCAAATTTTGTCCTGAGAGCACTCCGTTCGCGCTCCACAACTCCTTTTTTCAACGCCCTTGATTTGGCTCACATTGGCGCTTTAGGACATTCGTTTGGTGGGGTTGTGGCTGCAAGGCTCTGTCAAACAAGTCACACGATTCAGGCCTGTGCAAACGAGGACGGCGAACTATTTGGTAGAGCACTCCGTCCGGGCGAGGCGGTCCCATCACTCGACCCCACACTCCCAGTAAAAAATCCACTACTGATCTTTACTCTCATCGAACCTTCCATGAAGCAAATTTCAGAGTACATGCAAATCCGACGGGGCAGCCGTGACGACCTGATTAAATTCCTCAACACCCGAACATCTCACAGCTACCTTATCAGTATCGACCGACCGGATATTCGCCACATGAGTTTCACCTATATTTCATTGCTTTACGGGGGGCCGGACAGGACAGGCAGCCTGCGACTTAGCGAGTTCACACGGAAGGTCTCTCTATCATTCTTCGATCGATTCCTGAAGCGCCGCGTGTCAGATCATCTCGATGACATCGTGTCTGACAGCGACGTCGGCACGACGACCACGCACCCACAGTAGCCCGTATTCATCGTCAACGCCTTGTCAACATTTCGCATGTGAGCCGGCGAACCCAGCCTGGCAAGTTAACCCAACTTCGTTACGGGAAATGACGAGATGTGGCCTCAATCCAGGTCGTTTTCATCCGGTTATGTTTAGTAGATTTCGCGGCCTCGCCCAGTTGCACTGCTGAGCGGCTCTCACCGGGCCACATGACGAACGAGACGACATAACTAAATAGCTTCAACGCTATCGACGGGGAGCGCGAGTAGCTGGTCAATCAGGCCAACGGGTGAGTCGCTCAATTCCAGCATAACTGGTCCAGCAAAACTTTGGGCGGCCCATTCCGGGCCGCCCAAAATTGTAAGGATGCCGCCCCGCAGTTTAGGCCGGCGCCGGGTGCTCGCCACCTTTGGCAATTCCAGGACGCCCCGGCTCTGGCTTGAGCACCTGCTGGATGCCGTCATCGCCCTTTGATGGCGGAGCGAGCTTCGGCAATTCGTTGCCTTCGATGATCAGCTTGATTTCGTTGGCGTCGAGCACCTCCCGTTCTAGCAGGGCCTGCGCAATCTTCACCAAAGTCTCGTGATTGGAGGCAAGAATGTTCTTAGCGGTTTCATAACCTTTGCCCACCAGGCGCTTCACTTCCTCGTCGATTTTTATGGCGGTAGCCTCGCTGTAGTCGCGGTGCTGCGCGATTTCGCGGCCGAGGAAGATCTGCTCTTCTTTTTTGCCGAAGGTGAGCGGGCCCAAGTCGCTCATGCCGAACTCGCATACCATCTTGCGGGCTAGTTCCGTAGCCCGCTCGATATCGTTTCCGGCTCCGGTGCTCATCTGGCTGAGGAAGATCTCCTCCGCCAAACGTCCGCCCATCATAATCGCGATCTCAGTCTCCAAGTACTCTTTGGTGTAATTGTGCTTGTCATCGATCGGCAGTTGCATGGTAACCCCGAGGGCCATGCCACGGGGGATGATGGTGACTTTATGCAAAGGATCGGAGTGAGGCAGCTTGGCGGCCACCAGGGCATGTCCGGCTTCATGGTAGGCGGTCACCTTCTTTTCCTCATCCGAGAGCAGCAATGATTTGCGCTCAACCCCCATGAGGACCTTGTCTTTGGCCAGCTCAAAGTCGTACATCAACACGGCCTTGCGGTTCTGACGAGCCGCGGCAAGGGCAGCTTCGTTGACCATATTGGCCAAATCGGCGCCAGAAAAACCGGGTGTGCCACGAGCCAACACGGAAAGATCCACGTCGTCGGCCAAAGGAATCTTGCGGGTGTGCACGCGGAGAATTTCTTCACGTCCGCGCACGTCCGGACGGTTGACCACCACCCGCCGGTCGAATCGTCCCGGGCGCAACAGCGCGGGATCGAGCACATCAGGACGATTGGTAGCAGCCATGAGAATAACGCCTTCATTCGATTCGAAGCCGTCCATTTCAACCAGCAACTGATTGAGGGTCTGCTCGCGCTCGTCATGTCCTCCGCCGAGACCAGCCCCGCGATGCCGTCCGACGGCATCAATTTCGTCAATGAAGATGATGCAGGGAGCGTTCTTCTTTCCTTGCTCGAAGAGATCGCGCACTCGGCTCGCGCCTACTCCGACAAACATCTCTACGAAATCAGAGCCCGAAATGGAGAAAAACGGCACATTCGCTTCTCCAGCTACGGCTCGAGCCAGCAAAGTCTTGCCGGTTCCGGGCGGTCCGACAAGCAGCACGCCCTTCGGGATGCGACCGCCGAGCTTCTGAAACTTTTGCGCCTCGCGCAGGAACTCAATAATCTCCCGCAGCTCTTCTTTGGCTTCATCAACTCCGGCCACATCTTTGAAGGTTACTTTCTTCTGCTGCATGGACAGCAGCCTGGCCCGACTCTTACCGAAGGAGAGAGCTTTGTTCCCGCCGGTCTGCATTTGCCGGATCATGAAATACCAGAGAGCGGCGAGCAGCGCCAGCGGGGCAAGATTAACCAGCCATCCCCAGCTGCCGCTGCTTACGTCCTTGACCGTGATATTGACGCCCTTTTCCTGCAGCTTCTTGATCATGTCTGGGTAGTTGGGCGGAACGGTCAAGTGAAAGCTGGCGCCATCGTTTTTGTGCCCGTTCACTTCAAGGCCGATAAGGGTTACGTCCTTGACCGTACCTTGGTCTACCTCCGCCATGAACTGCGAGAAGTTGATCTCTTGGACCTTTTGGCCCGACTGCGCTTGCTTGACGACCTGCCACAGCAACACCGCAGCCACCAAAATGACTACCCAAAAAATGATCGTTTTTACGGTTGAATTCACCAAAAGCTCCTAAGGAAGGCCGTCCTGTCAGAAAATCCGGCGGAACTGCGTCCTGCTCATCAGTTTAGATGCTTGGCGCGGAATTTCGATTGACAAAATGCCGCTCCCCAAATTCTACTCCGGCGCGACAGAACCCGGAAAGTTGTGGAATAACTAAGGTCACACTCCCAGGGTCATACCGATATCAGGGGTCCTTGCTAGCTTAGGATAGCCGGGCAACGATTGTCCACGATTATGCTCAGATAGCCGCAACCAGAGTTCTCGCGCCAGCCCTCAGGTATAACCAGATTAGGCCAAGCATTCTAGGGCGAAAGCGCGAGGTAAGGCAAATTGCGATGCGTCTGGGCGGCGGAGCCCAGGCCATAGCCCATCAAAAAAGCCGCGTCCACCAGAAAACCAAAATAATCCGGCTGGAGAAGCACTCGACGAGCGGATTGTCGGTCGAGCAAAGTTGCCAGCTTCACCGAACCTGCCTCACGCAGTCGCAAGTCGTTCATCAAAAACTCTGTTGTCACTCCCGAGTGTACGACTCCTTCGACGAGCAGGACATCTCGGCCGGCGATCTCTAGTTCTTGGCTAAAGAAGATCTCCATGATGCCGGTGCCGTCATCGCGGTACCGCGGCTTAATGAATTGGCAGATTACCGGGACCTCAATGGCTCGGACCAGATCGGCCAGAAAGATGAAGCCATTCTCGAGAATTCCCAGCGCATGCACTGTCTTTCCCGCATAATCGTTCGAAATCTGACGAGCAACTTCCTTGACTCTTTTTTGAATCTGCTCGGTGGAAATTACCGGCCGGTCGATCGT
>JAFAPG010000894.1 GCA_019247235.1 Acidobacteriota bacterium | reverse complement strand
TCGAGGATGCATACGTCCAGCCCGGTAACAATTATTGGTATCGCTTGGTCGCCGTCGACAAGAATGGCAATCGCAGCGATCCCACAAGGCCTCTCGTCATCCGCGTTGGCTCACCGGTTATTCCTACGCCCGCCGCGCCGGTTG
Source organism: Acidobacteriota bacterium (assembly GCA_019247235.1). Classification (GTDB taxonomy): domain Bacteria; phylum Acidobacteriota; class Terriglobia; order Terriglobales; family Acidobacteriaceae; genus Gp1-AA145. The sequence continues at coordinate 3,049 of JAFAPG010000894.1, read as the reverse complement.
TGCAGCTTGTAAGCGAAGCGTTTCCCCAGGTCAGGATTCAGTTCGCACAACCGCCAGCCGGCATGGGTGTGATGGTGGAGGTTCGTCAGGGAGAAAAGGGTCGATGGACAAAGCTTGTCGGGCCCGTCATCGGCCAACTGCAGGCTGTGGATCCCAGTCCCCCGGGCAAGGATCCAGTCTTTTATCGTATTCTCTATCGCGTCGCGAGCGGCGGCATGGGACCCGCCTCCGATGCTGTTGAACTGCGTCGCTAAATGGGGCCAAGATTCGCGAGATCCTTACTGCCGCGAGCGGTATGTGCGGACGGCCTTCGCGATTCTCTCCCAACTGGTTTCGTACTTCTGAGCCGGGCGAAGGCCGAGTAGCGCACAGAAATCCTCCAACGCCCAGAACGGCTTACCATTCTCGTTCACATCGAACCGATGCACCACAAGGACATTTCGTCCTCGGAGAGTTCGGTCTTCGCAGACTCGACCACTTTGGCTGCAACCTGCAGACACAGATACTCATTCGCAGGTCGCAAACGGCAGCTTTGCGGAAGTGACGGACAAGTTCGGAGAAAGCCTCTTCGGAGTTATCTCCCTTCAGGAGTTCGGCAACTTCTATCGGTTTGGCGGGTTCCTCCAATGCCGCTCCCGGTGGAGCGACTTTCAGTCTTCCGCCCATATTTCGCCCGATAACAGACAAGAGCGCCACGGGACTCGCGCCGATGTGGGGCCCAAACTCCTCCTGCAAGACTTGCCGAAGGTATCCCTCTGGGAGATTCATCCGTAAGAAAGGGTGAAGCTCATCGTCCCAAGCATGGGACTCCGTTCGAACAGGCATCGTCAAGGAGACGAGACTTCCAGGTGCGACATCCGGAACGTAGGCCATTACGCACTTGAAGTCGCCCACCTGTTCGAGAACAGCGACATGGTTGGCGAGTACATGGACATTCAGCTTCATGACCGACCTCGCTCACGCCGTAGCTCATCGAGGGTGCCCGACATCCCCACTTCGACAAAGCTCATCTCCACTCCCAAGACTGCGAGGACAGCCAAAAACTTGCGGGAGCCGAATTCAGTTAGTTGTCCTCGTTCAAAGCGAACAAGGTTCTGTCGCGCTAAGCCGGAACGACCGGCGACGTCTCGCCGACTAAGATTGAGCGCCTTCCTACGTTCCGCGATAGCTTGGTGATGTATATATCACTTATTTTAGGTTGCAGCGGAGGAGTGACTTTCACATCACTTTCCACGGGCAGTATTAAAGCAGCACGAGTGGCCGGGCTGGGATGCACTGGAAGTGCTGCAGATTACCGATGGCTACACTGTAGCCGAGTTCAAAGGGCGTTACTCCGATCAGCATTGGGGTGGGAGACGGGAATCGAATCTAACCGGAAACGACCATTCAACACTTTACACAGCAACGGACGGCAGCATAAGCGATCTTAGTACATGGAAGGCGACACCAATAGCAGGTAAACGGCAAGCGATTCAGAATGCGGCTTCGTCGTCCCAATCGCCGCTGTGGTGCCGAGGGGCGCGGCCACGAAATCGCCAGTACCTTTCCGCGAATTCACGGACTCTAGGCTTAGTCTAGGTGGCGAACCAAATAATGCCAGGGGGCTCCTCGAGTTGTGAAGCGGAACTTGGTTCCCAATCGGACGAATTCCGATTACCAACTGGACGGCGTTACACTACCAATTGGACGTTGCCATATCCCAATCGGACGGTATTCTATTTGCAACCGATCTGAACATCAAGCTCGAGGAATACTTGTACCCGCGTTTCGCAGAAAACCTCGTTCGCATGGCGCTGCGTGATACCCGCGTTGTGGCCATTAGCGGACCGCGTCAGTCGGGTAAAACCACCCTCGCGCGGCGGTTGGCACGGCAAGGGCGCACTTATCTGACATTGGATAGTCAGCCCACGCTGGCTGCCGCCCGGAGTGATCCGGTTGCATTCATTCGCGGGCTTGACCGGGTAATTATCGATGAGGTCCAGCGTGCACCAGACCTGTTGCTCGCGATCAAAGAATCCGTGGATGAAGATCCCCGGCCCGGCCGCTTTCTCCTTACGGGCTCGGCCAATCTACTGACAGTCAAGAGCATGCACGAGTCTTTAGCCGGCCGAATAGAAATTGTTTCATTGTATCCCTTGGGACGCAGTGAGCGGCTGCGCTCGAAAACGCCGCAATTTATTAACAATATCTTCCGCGGCCAAGTACCGCGACCGGCGGAACCTCTGATAGGAGATAAACTGCTTAGGCTCGTGGCGGCTGGTGGTTATCCGGACGCCATCAAGCGACGAGCGGACCGACGGCGCCAGGACTGGTATCTCACGTACATCAAATCGATCGTTGAGCGCGACATTCCAGAGATCGCCGATGTTGCCATGCCAGATCGGATTCCGAAACTCCTGGAGATCTGTGCTCGATTCGCTGGGCAGCTCACTAATTTATCAGAGATGGGCCGCGCGATCGGCCTTGACCACAAGACAGTCGAGCACTATTTACGCGTACTGGAGCAGATCTATCTCGTGCAGCGGGTGCAGCCATGGTCGCGCAATGAATTGTCCAGACTCGTGAAAACGCCAAAACTGCATTTTATCGACTCGGGTCTTCTTACGAGTATGCGGGGTTACTCACTGGCGCGGCTGCGCTCGGACCGCAGTCTTTTTGGTCCTCTACTTGAAAGTTTCGTTTTCTCCGAGTTGTTAAAGGCAACGGCATGGGCTGGCCAGAGAGTTTCGCTCTTCCATTACCGCGACAAAGATCTGCTCGAGGTCGATTTCGTTCTCGAAAACTCAGCAGGAGAGATCGTCGGCATAGAGGTCAAAGCAGCTGCCTCTGTCGTGCGACGGGACTTTGCGGGCCTAGAGCGAGTTGCGGCGGCGGCCGGAACTGCGTTTGTGCAAGGTATTCTGCTCTACGATGGCGAAAAGTCGCTGTCATTCGCGAATAATCTAGCGGCCGCTCCGCTGCCCACGCTATGGGGCTGAATTGAGAGAGGTGTTGTCGAGCCCCATTGCATGCGCTGATCTCGCATATAGCTTCAACTTGGCCACAGTCT
>JAFAPG010000714.1 GCA_019247235.1 Acidobacteriota bacterium | reverse complement strand
TGCTCGCGGTGTGGAAGGATTGGGGGCTGGATGAGATTCTGAAGCAGGCATGGGAAACTGGCGTTGTTCTAGCCGGGCCCAGCGCCGGCGCTATTTGCTGGTTTCAACAGGGAATCACCGATTCATACATGAATGAACTGCAACCGCTCGATTGCTTGGGTTCCTGCGGGGGAGCTGTTGTCCGCACTACGATAGCGAACCCGATCGCAGGCCGTCATTCCACCGCATGCTTCAGGAAAACCGCATCCGTGATGGTGTCGCCCTCGACGAGTACTGTGCAATGCACTTCACGGGTGAACACAGTTACAACGTCGTCGCCGCTCGACGGGGCGCGAGAGCCTATCGTTTGCGTCTTTTGAGTGGTGTTGTCCACGAAGAGCCGCTCAAACGGAATACATCAGTTTCGATAACGTTCTCCGATACTCAAAACCCGAGGCCGCGATCTTTGATTAGCTGCTCGGCCTGCGCCATTTGGTCGGACGTTCCGCGCAATGCCAACATTCTTAGATGGGCGACGGTGAATGCCTGGCGAATATTCGCGGCGGTTCGAATGGTGTTAATGGATTGCTGAAACGTTTGTAGAGAACCCGTTTGGGTGAGATAAAATACTCGCACTACGTCGTCGCTGCCGGCCCTGTATTCGTGCCTGTCGGAGCTCGGGGGCTGAGCAACTTGCTCCACCAGCCAACCCGCCACGGCGATCTGATCGACGGTCCCCCGGAGCACCAGAGCCCGTTGTGCGTTTTCGGTGAACGCCTGACGAATGGTTGAGATGGTGCGTATCGTATTAACGGCTTCCTGAAAATCCTGTACCGAAGCCATCTCTGTCAAATAGAAAATGCGCACTAAATCGTCTTTCCCCGCAGTGTATTCATGCGTACTCAAGTCCGCGGCCAGCGGCACGGGTCTATTCAGTTGCGCAACCAGCCAGTCGGCCAGCGCAAGCTGATCGGGTGTCCCATGCAGGGTCATGGCCTTTTGACCAGTATCGGCGGACACCTCTCGTATGCCCGCAATGGTTCGCGTTACATTTACGATTTCCTGAAAATCCTGCACGGTCGGCGCGTAGGTCAGGTAATACACTCGCTCAAGGTTGACGGGCGGTGCTTGTCCAAAGGCCAGGGATGCGGTTATCAAAAGCGTGGCGTAAAGGCGCATGGTCCAACTCCTCTGGAACACTAGACGGTAATGTGCCCGCAAACGTGCAGAAATATCAGGGCGGACATATCGCCAATACGCTGCTCTCATCCTGGATAGCCTGGCGCCACGCCTCGACCAGTTTCCGGTACGCGTGTCCGACCGGGTTGATGTTCCGGTTCAAATCGCAAAGGCCCAGCGGATTTACGTTGCCGTTGTTTTCCCTCAGTCCGCTGTCCCAGTCGATCTGATCCTGCAGACTGTACCAGGTGAACCCCACGATGGGAACACCGTCCTCCCTAAGCCGATGGACGTTGGCCCACTCCTTATTGAGCCAGTCCACGGCCTCCTGCCCACCGAGGCCATTGGTTTCCGTGTGCATGACAGGCAGCCGGTAGCGGGCGAAGTATTGATGCGTGATGGGGTAATAGCCGAGAATCTCGCCCGACAGAGAAATGCTTCCATCGGCGTGGACCAGATTCTCATTCGTGGCATAGTAATCGTTTCCCATCACGCACCGGGATCGAACATGATTCTGGAGAAACCAGTGATATTCGTCCCGGGTCATGCCGTTGTCGAGCAAGTATTCATACATCGTGGCGTTTAGGTGATGGCCGTAGGTCAGATCGAAGGAGACGAAGCGCTTCTCGTTAAATCTTCGGGCATGAGCTTCGGACTCTGGTCCTTCGGGGTGAAAGTGCTGAGTGGATTCGCTCTGAATGAAGATGGCGTCAGCTCGCTCCTTAAGGATGGCGTGCATGGCGAGAATGTTGGCCTGACACAGATGTTTCAGTGCGGTGACGAAATCGCGGTCGCTGTTCAGTCGTTCATTCCACCATCCGAATTGGGCGGAGAACGTGGCGGCGATAAAGATTTCGTTGACAGGAGTGTAAAAGCGAACCCAAGGAAACCGATGTGCGAAGGCCCTTGCGTACTCGGCAAATAGCTTGGGCCAATCCGCGTTTTGAAAATTGCCGATCCAATCGGGTACGCCGAAGTGACAGAGATCGACGATGGGCGTGATCTTGCGCTCATGCAGGGCGTCGAAAGTCTCGTCCGAAAAATTCCAATCGTACTTGCCCGGGCCGAGATGCGTGGAAAAATAAGGCGGTCCGTAGCGAAGATAGTCGATACCAAGCTCATTCACCAGCCGAAAATCCTCCTGCCAATGCCGATAGTGCTTCGTCTTCTCCATCTCGTCCTGCCGGATGGTTTTTCCCTGCCACTCTATGGTGGGATAGCTGTTCTCAATGCCTGTAGCAAACATGAATTGCGACATAAATCTGAGCCTCTACGGGAGAATATCGAGCCGCCCGCCGTCGACAATCAGAGTTGTGCCGGTAATGAAACGAGCTTCCGGGGAGGCGAGGAAGCAAATCGCGGCGGCAATATCTTGCGGTTCGCCAATGGCGCCTTTCACCTGCTCCACACCGCTTTTGATATTAGGATTGTTCCAAAGCATCGGGGTGTTCACGGCGCCCGGCGCGACGCAATTGACGCGTATCTTATTCGATTCCAGCTCTTCGCTGAAGCCGCGCGTGAACGCCTCCATTCCGCCCTTGGAAGTGGCGTAGGGCACCACGTTTCTGGTGGTTTCGTGCGCGTGAACGGAACTGATGTTGATGATGGCGCTCCCCTCCGGCATGTGCGGCACGGCATATTTGCAGAACAAGAACACGGAGCGAAGGTTGACGGACATAACTTTGTCCCAGTCGTCGTCAGGCAAATCGACAACGGGGCTGAAGGTCATCATGGCGGCGTTATTAACGACCACGTCGATTCTTCCCCACTTATCGACGGCCGCTTTCACCGCTGCTTGAATTTCGGCCGGATCGCCCACGTTGCATTTGACGAAAATCGCCTCGTGCTGGGTCGAAGCGATCTCTTGCACTGTTTCGTTGCCGTGCTGATCGTTCAGGTCGACGATAACGACTTTGCCGCCTTCTTGCGCAAATTGTTTAGCAGCCGCTTTCCCGATGCCGGATCCCGCTCCTGAAACCAGACAGACCTTGTCCGAAA
>JAFAPG010000578.1 GCA_019247235.1 Acidobacteriota bacterium | reverse complement strand
AGGCACGACAAAAAAACTTAGAAGGATCAGAACAGGGCTAGTTTTCCGCATGGTGGCGTTAGATTATGCATGAACTCAACCAAGAGCTTCAAACCCGGAGATATCCCAGTGGCTGCTTTCGATCAGGTTCGGGTCGCAAGGGAGCTTGCCGGAGCATCGTAGTAAAGAATTTCAACCTCCCGCTGCACTTTTCGGGATAACGCGTCGATGTCATGGCCGCTCAGGCCCACGGTCGAAATGGGTTTGCCAACCTTCATTTCAAGGGGCCGAGGTTTGATGTGATAGGTGTCCATGGGCAACAGCTGATACATTCCACGCAGCGCAATCGGCACCACGTCGACTTGCGCTTTAATGGCCAGAAAGAAAGCACCCGGGAGAAATGGCTGAATGCTCCCGTCCGAGGTGCGACCACCCTCGGGAAAGATCACCAGGGGCATACCATTTTTTAGGGTTCGGAGCGCCGACTTGATATGCCCTACCGAACGGCCCGGATTCTGTTGATCGACACAAACCTGGCCGGAACGCTTAAGATGCCAGCCGACGATCGGGTAGGACAACAGTTCTTTCTTGTGCACGATGCGAAACTGAAAAGGCAGGTATGCGTAGAGCACGGGAATATCGAGGGCGGAGGCGTGATTGACCGCGTACACGTTTGCCTTGGTAATATCAATGCCGTCGAGTCCGCTAACGGTGAGGGGCGAGAGCAGGGTTTTCATCGTCAGCCGCGCCCAGGCGCGGGCGAAGGCGTGCAGCACCGTCCCATCTTTGTCGAAGAAGCCAAAGGGTATAGAAGCCGCGCCAAAGCCTAAGGTGTACATCCAGATTAGAGGGTCGAAAACGAAATACGAGCGCAACCGACTTACCAGGCCATATTGTCGCTCTACTCGAGTACGCGAGGGGGCAGCTTGTTGCTCGAACGTTTCTCTCACGCTCTGCCTTCTGGTCCGTTGCCGATTCCAAGCGCGCGCATGGCTTCGCCAACCACATAGATTGAACCGGTTACGACAACCACGGCGTCCGGAGGGCCGAGCAAGCCTGCACGCTTAAGCGCCGAGCCAACATCGGAACTGAGTACGATCTCGGTATGGGTGCGAGCGGCCGCGTGTCGAATCTCTTCCGGAGTTGAAGACCGAGGATTCTCGGCGCGGGTCGCGACAACATAGTCGGCCAGGGGAAACAGGATCTCGGTAATCTCTCGGATGGCTTTGTCGCGCATGGCTCCGAAGACATAGATGAGGCTTCGGTTTTCATAACAGGCGGACAGTGTGGATCGCAGAGCCCAGGCGCCGGCAGGATTATGGGCGACGTCGAGCACGTATTCCCGGCTGTCGGGAGAGGCGGGAATCACTTGAAAGCGCCCCGGCCATTCGGTTTCACGAATTCCCTGTGCGATCGACTCGGGGGTTACGGGCAACCCTTGTCGAGCGAGCTCCTCGGCCGTGGCAATGGCCAGAGCCACGTTGCGTAATTGGTGTCGGCCCGGCAAGCGACTTTCGACCAGGATCTTGCGTCCGCTGACTTCGACCGGGTACGGCAACATGAATTTCGCGGCACCGATCGGAGTGCCCGAGGGCGCAGATTGACCGGAGCCCACTGAGTCGCTCCTTAAGGGCCGCTCGCTCGTCGGGAACAGATCGGGGCTCGCCGGGGTGACGGCCGGCACGTAGCGAGCAGCGTTCACCGCGCGCGCACCTTTTTCCAAAATCGTCATGCCAATCACATCATTCGCCTCCGGGCTTTGCGGCAGCGTAACTACGGTACCGTGAGCACGAATGATGCCTGCCTTTTCGCGCGCGATCTCGGTGAGGGTATTGCCTAAATACTTCTCATGGTCGAACGAGATATCGGTGATGACGCTTAGGCGGGGATCGACTACATTGGTTGCGTCCAAGCGTCCTCCCATCCCGACTTCGAGGACGGCGATGTCTAATCGGCTAGTTGAGAAATGCTCAAACGCGATTGCGGTTATCATCTCAAAAAAACTTGGATGCCAGGGGAGTTCGTGATCTTCGATCAATCGTTCTACAGTTCGCTCGACCAGATCGTGCAGTAGCGCGAATTTCTCATCTGCGATCTCCTGCCCATTGATGCGTATTCGTTCGTTGATGCGCAAAAGATGCGGAGAGGTGTAGAGTCCCGTCCTCAATCCTGAAGCTCGCAGGATTGATGCCAGCGTGGCAGCCGTCGATCCTTTTCCATTCGTCCCGGCAATCAAAACCGACGGGAACCGTTGCTCAGGGTTGTTGAGGCCCGCGAGCAGAATGCGCATATATTTGAGATCAAACTTCGCCGGGGGGCTATCGACGAGCTCGTGGCCAAGCGCGTACATGCGCGCCACAGCATTCTCATAAGAGCTGGACATAAAAGGCCCTTGGGATCGATCAATCTAGAGTACCAGGTTTATTCAAAGCGTCGGCCGCACCGTCTAGGTTCTAGGTTTCGAGGCTCCAGCCCGAAGCCATGGAATGCTGAATCTTTGCGCGCCAGCGAGCGGCCGATACCACTGACCCGCGTATGGTTCTCTGACGGAAGGACAAACACGAGCCGCCGTCAATTTTGCGGCCGAAGAGCCACATGCCATTCCGAAACGAAGAAGAGATCTTCTAGAACGCAATATTGATGAGCCCGAGGGCAGCGAACACTGCGGGTTCGGACTCCGTTATTTATGGTTCCGATGCGACCGTACTCCGCGAACGAGCTCGTTCCTCCGCCCCCCAGTCTCCTGCGCGAGTTCTAAGCGCCTTTAGTTTGAATAGTTTGTCAGCGCTCGAGCGAACATTCTATGACGCCATGCCAGATCGGGCATGACTCCAGCAAAGTCAGCAGCTCTAACCTCGATTTCTGGCTTGACAATCGTTCGCATCAGGCTAAAAATACCGCCAATTCCGGTGCTGATTTCTCTCGAGCCAGCGTGTCGGGGAACATACAAGACCGGAATCTATGACCCTATCCCCTCCTTCCCAACCTCCTGAAAAGAGTAGCCACATGCCAGAGTGCAAGCACCCGCGCGTCAAAATTGTTGCCCGTGAAGAAGACACCGAATTCGTCGAGTGTTTGGAATGCGGCGAAGTCTTTGAATCGAGTGAGTTCAAAGACATGGATATCGAGGATAGCAAGTTGAAAGAGATCTAGTCAGCGGCGAGCAATCCAGCGGCAACCAATTCTAGCGAAAGGCCAACTCAGCTATTCCAAGATCATGCCGGCTTCGGCGGAAAATTCCATCGCGGCGAAGCGTTGGTTCAAAAACTTCGGGTAGGCGGCTGCGGCAATCATTGCGGCGTTGTCGGTTGAAAGCGGCCGAGAAGGGAAAAACACGGGAAATCCCGCTGCGGCTGCTCGCTCGTCGAAGGTCTCCCGGAGTAAGTTGTTGGCGGCCACTCCCCCGGTCACAAGCAGACACTCGACATCATTTTCGCCGGCCGCGGCCAGGGTTTTTCCTACCAGGTCCTCAACCATGGCTCGTTCGAAGGAGGCTATGAGGTCCAGGGTTTTCTGGTCGCAGCTGGCCAGGTAATCTTCAGGTCTCGGCTTTGGCAGCTCGGCCAGCCTTTGCCTTCGCTCCGCGATCGACTCCGCCATTTGCTGGGTCTCGATGTAGCGTAGAACCGCGGTTTTTATACCGCTGTAGGAAAAGTCAAAGCGCGGCAAGTGATTGCCAAGTTTCCCCGGGTGGTCGGATTTTGCTGCCGATGGTCTTCGCTGTGGGTGCTTGATTTGCGCGGGAGGGAAGTTGACCGCGCGAGGGTTCCCGCGCTTTGCCAACCAGCTGATGATCGGACCACCGGGATAGGGCAATCCCAGCAATTTGGCGACTTTATCGAAAGCTTCGCCGGCGGCGTCGTCTCGGGTGTGCCCGATATTGTGATAGGACCAGGTACCGTCCGAGGGTTCGGCAAGATAGAGGTGCGTGTGGCCACCGGATACTACCAGCGCCAAGGCTGGAAATCGCACTCTATCGTCTCCATTTTGCCGCTCTTCGAGTAAAACTGCGTGGATGTGGCCTTCGAGGTGATTGACCGCAATGAGAGGCTTCTCGAGAGCAAAGGCCAAAGCCTTGGCGTAGCTAATCCCCACCAGCAAGGATCCGGCAAGACCAGGGCCCTGCGTCACGGCCAGAGCATCGATCGATTCGTAACTCTGCTGGGCCTCGACCAAGGCCTGGCGCACCACGGGAACTATTGCTTTGAGGTGCTCGCGTGAGGCTAATTCCGGAACCACGCCGCCGTAGGGCCGGTGCACGGCAAATTGCGAAGCCACAACGTTTGCAACCACCTGTTCTCCCGAGCGCACCACAGCGGCGGCGGTCTCGTCGCAAGAGCTCTCAATGCCAAGAATGAAGATGTCCGCCATACCTGGCTTTATAGTAGCCGACTATGGGCATTGCTTTCTGGTCCCGGCAGAGTCCTTCTGGCGCCGCATCATTTGTGCTTTGCCCAGGCTTCGATAATAATTCGGGCATCCCCAGTGCGTTTCCTCAAGGCGAAATCCGGCTTTACCACGGACGTGCGAGCCACTGAAACCGATGCTCG
>JAFAPG010000474.1 GCA_019247235.1 Acidobacteriota bacterium | reverse complement strand
AGGTGGGTGGCGGGGGGGAAAGGCTCATGCTCGTGAAAAGCCAGCCCGGCGACCAGTAGCGTACCGCTGAAGTGTCCGAGCGTGGTGAGGAAAAAGGCATGAAAGCGGCGTGCGGCGTACCCGCCGATGAAGTCGGCGATACCCCAGGCACAGACCGAGCCTAAGGCGTAGATTGCTGACGGGAATGGCCCGGCACCGATCATTTTGTGGTCGAGACTAGCATGGTTCAAGCTCGTTCCCCGCAGTCTCCACGGGTTGGCTTTCGGGTTGGTTTATGAGCCGCGGAGGCTCTCTTTGGTCACCTCGATCGGGTCTTTGGGTGGTTACCATCGTGTCGGCGAAAAGACCTCACGGTGACAGGGCTGGCCAGTGCAGATGCTATCGTGAACATGCTCACACTCGAGAACCCTCGGGGATGGCGTCTGCCCTCAACGTCCGTGTCCAAGGAACCAGCCGAGAAGGTGGGGCGTGAAAAGGGGCGCTGTAGTGACTCTTGGCAGCATGTTTTCGAAAGACTGCGAGAGCCTGTGCTATGACCATTCGCAAGAAGATTCTCATATTCTCAGCGCTCGCTCTGGGGGGCTTCCTGCTGGCTGTTTACATAGCCTCCCGCTTTGCCTTTCTGAACGGGGTTACTCGCTTGGAAGGGCAATTTGCTCGGGAAAATATCTATCGCTTGGAAAAGCTGCTGGACAAGGAAAAATTCGAGCTCGATACCATGGCTCGAGACTACGCCCAGTCGGACCGAACCTACGATTTCATGGAGAGCCATGACGCTGCCTCCATGCGGAAAGAACTCTCGGACGCAACTTTCAAGACCATCCGTGTCGATGCCATTGTTGTAATAAATCGGGCAGGACAGGTCGCCTATTCGAGCCGCATCGGTCATCGCACAGTGGATCGCGATGATCTCGCGCGTATCCTCGATGCCGAGCGCTGGAGCGAAAGATCGGGCAAGCACACGAGCGGCATCTACGGCACGCTCGAGCTTAAAGGCGGCATTGCTATGGTCGCCTACCAACCCATTCGTACCAGTTCTGGTGGCGGGGAATCACGGGGAACCCTCGTCATGGTGCGCAACCTCAATGACGAGGTGATCGCTTCTTGGTCACGCTCGCAAGGAGTGTCACTATGGCTGGAGCCCGCCGATAGCGTGGCGCCGGCGGGAACGCTCGAGTTGGCCTGGAGTGGAGGGGTGAACTTCGCCCGCTTTGAAAGTGATTCGACCATACTCGAGTATGTCGCCATCCGCGATGTCTACGGCAACACCAGGAAGCTGCTGGCGAGTCGGGTTCCGCGATCGGTATACCTGCAAGGTCAAGCCGAGATCCGCTATCTTTGGGGCCTGCTCATGCTGGCCAGCGTAATCTATTGCGGAGCATTGTTTCTCTTTGTGGAAGAGGCGCTGGTGCGAAGAATCGCGCAGCTCTCGACCGATGTTAAAAGAATTACCATCAGCGGTGATCTCGCCCTGCGCTTGCACGCTGGCGGTGATGACGAGCTCAGTAGATTGGCGCAGACTCTGAATACCATGCTCACGGCCATTCAAAAGGCCAAGTCCGACTTGCTCGAAGCTCAAGAATCCTTGCGATTTCACGCCGAGCACGATGCCTTAACCGGAGTGCTGAATCGGCGCGCGATTCGGGATGTGCTGCGAAAAGAGCTGGCCCGCTGCCGACGAGAGAACAGCACCTTAGGCGTCATTCTCGTCGATGTCGACTATTTTAAGAAGATCAACGATCTTTATGGGCACGCGGCGGGAGACGCGGTGCTGGTTACGGCCGTGCATCGCATCGCCCTAACCTTGCGTTCCTATGATACGGTCGGCCGCTATGGGGGAGAGGAATTCTTAGTCGTTGCCCCGGGATGTGATCTCGACGTGGCCAGAAAACTGGCTGAGCGCATACGCGCCGCCATTGGAGACGAGCCGATTGATCTCGGCGACGCTTCGACTACCATCACCGCCAGCCTAGGCGTAACCCTGGGAAGCCCACAAAGCGACCCTGAGTTCTTGGTTGAACTGGCGGATTCGGCAATGTATCAGGCCAAGCGAAACGGTCGGAACCGAGTCGAGGTCAGCATGGGGATCCATGAAAAGATCGCCCTTGAATATGTCCCCGATCTTCTGTTGAACTCTCCACCCGATTAGATCCGATCAGTCAGCTTTTAGGACCGGAGAACCCTCGTCGGCGTTCTTGTCTTCGTCGCCGCGAATCATGCCTTCTTGGTCGGAGAAAAAACAGCGATGAGTCGGGTCCCGCTGCTTGGGAATGAGAGTGAGCTCAAAGGTATCTTTCTCTTTATGCGAGTGGAGCTGAACGGTGTAGTCGCCTCGATCAGTATCGACCATGCGACGAGTGAACGAGCCTGTGTGCACCAGCTCGAGGAGGGTGGTGGCGTAGTGCCCGTTCTTTCTCTTGTATATCCTCTGCGCTCGAAGGAAAGTTCGTAGATACCCGAGAGCTGCGGCCTCGGAATCAGAACGGGCGGGGTCGCCCTTAAATTTTGGTTGATACGCGGTCTGCGCTGAGAGCAATGAGGCGATCAGAAGCGTGGAGGTCAGAGTAGCTGTTTTTGAAATCATCATACGCGTCGGTCGTGAGCCTAGGGCGATTGGATGCTGTCTATGTTACTCCCGTAATTCTCAGCACGTTAGGGAACCTTGCAACCTCCTTTAATACAGATATCCTAAATACATCCTTGGACCAAGAGCAGGCCTTAACCTATGAAAGCAACGGCTGTGAAAGCTGCACCCACTAAGAAGACTTTGATCCGTATTGCCGTCGTGGAGAGCGATCCTTTGCGCTTTGTCGGCTTTCGCGCATTGTTTGATTCAGAACCGGATTTCGAGCTGGTATCAGCGACCTTACCCGATATTGCCGCCATGCAGGATCTCGATCTGGTCCTGCTCGGCAACCGCAGCAGCCAGAACTTGTTTGATGTCATGGCCAGTCTGAAAGCTACCCGCCCGGATCTTCGTATTCTGGTGACTGGAGCCGGGATGGACGAGGAAACCATTCTCAAGGCCATCGCCTCAGGAGCCAAAGGATACGTGGACGAGGCAGCATCTCCGGCTGAGTTTGTGCAAGCCATTCGGATCGTCAATCAAGGATCGGTGTGGGCTCCGCGGCGCGTGCTCTCGATGTTCATCGAGCGCGTCAGCTCGGCCCCCGGCCGTATCTTTCCCGCGGGAAGAGTTACCTTCACCGACCGGGAAAAAGAAGTTTTGGAAATGCTGGTGGCGGGCCGCTCCAATAAGGAGATCGGAGCCGCTCTCGGCATTGAAGAGCGCACCGTGAAAGCCCACGTTGCCAAACTCATGCGCAAAGTGGGTGTGCAGAATCGGATTGCGCTGTCGGTACACGCGATCACCCACTCGCTGGTGACGGCGAAGTAATCCACCATCCATTTCTACTTGGGGCTGGGCGCCCGATTTCGGGCGCCCTTTATGATTTCCTGGCCCAGGGGCCGCTTCCCCTGATTCCTCCGATCGGAGTGGCGGATGGCAGGGTT
>JAFAPG010000442.1 GCA_019247235.1 Acidobacteriota bacterium | reverse complement strand
TTTCGGGTGAAGCCAACCCCGGTGCCGCTGGTGTCTCCCAAGTTTCCAAACACCATGGCCTGAACGTTAACCGCCGTGCCTAGCGCATCGGAGATATTGTTGATGCGGCGGTAGTGCTTGGCGCGATCATTTTGCCAGGAGCGAAATACCGCGTCTCGCGCCATGACCAGCTGCTCGTGAGGGTCCTGAGGAAAATCGCGCTTGGCGTGCTTTTTCACTACCTTCTTGTAGTCGGCGATTATTTCTTTTAAGGCTTTTGCGTCTAGCTCAGTGTCGAGTTTCGCCTTACGTTGCTTTTTCTTCGCATCGAATACTTCGTCAAAGGCGTGCTTTTCGATCTCGAGCACCACACTGCCAAACATCTGAATCAAACGCCGGTACGAGTCATAGGCGAAGCGAGGATTGTTGCTGCGCGCAGCTAGAGACTCGACCGTCTCGTCGTTGAGGCCCAGATTCAAGATCGTATCCATCATTCCAGGCATAGAAAACTTAGCTCCGGAACGTACGCTGACCAGAAGAGGGTTGTCCCCGCGGCCCAGTCTTTGACCTTGCAGCTCCTCCAGTCGAGCGAGGGCCTTTTCCATTTGCCGATTGACCTCACTTGAAACCTGGCCCTGGCTCATGTATTCACGGCAGGCTTCGGTTTGAATCGTGAACCCTGGAGGCACGGGAAGGCCGGCATTGGTCATTTCCGCTAAACCCGCGCCTTTGCCGCCCAGCTCGTCCTTCATCTTGCCGTTGCCATCAGCCTTTCCCCCACCGAAGAAATACACGTACTTGGCTGTCGCATCTGGTGTGGCGTGCTTACTTTCTTGCCCTGCGGCGTCTGGAACTGTCACTGTAGCCATCGAAGCGCTCCCTGTCCTCAGAAAGGTTCAAAAATGTGAGTGTCTAGATCTTTTGTGAGTGCTTTGGGTCTATGACTTTCCTTCGATAACAATCTCGGAGAAGTCGGCAATGGTAGAAAACTCTTTGAGTAGCGTCTCCAAAAGCGCGAGCCGATTGGCGCGTAGACGTTCGTCTTCAACCATTACCATTACTCTATCGAAAAATAAGTCCACTGCGGGCCGAATTCGAGAAATTTCCGCCAAGGCGCCCGCGTACTCCCGACTCTGGCGGAGACTGTTTACCAGCGCCGCGATCAGGGGAATCTGTTGGCCGAGCTGTTTTTCCTCTGGTTCGCGGAAAGCCGCAGGATCAACCCCGGCCGCGACTTGCTTTCCGGTCTCGCGAGCCTGGCGCAAGATGTTCTTAATGCGTTTAAAGGCAACGGAAATAGAGTCAAAATCGGGACTCCCGCGCACTTCGCCAACGGCTTTGGCTCGGGAGACCGCGTCCGAAACATCATCGCAACCGGCCGCTACAACCGCTTTTACCACGTCGTAAGCCACGCCCAGCTGCTCTCCCAGGTAGAATTCGAAGCGCTCACGGAAGAAAGCTTGGACGGCTTCGGCGTAAGATAGGTCGGCATTAAACCTCTGTTCTGCCGCCGAGCCACGGTAGGTTTCTCGCGCGAGTTCGAGTAGCCGCAGCAGGCTAAGGGGCAACTTGTGCTCGGCAATGGTCTTGACGATAGCATTGGCTTGACGTCGCAGGGCAAAAGGATCCTTCGACCCAGTTGGGGCAAGCCCTAAAGCAAACATCCCCGCGATCGTGTCAGCCTTGTCGCAAATCGACAGTACAGCCCCCTCCATGCTGCGAGGAACGGAATCGTCCGCCGACTTGGGCTTGTATTGATCGTAAATTACCTCTGCGATCAGCTGCTGGGTAGCGGCGGGCATGCCGCGGTCGAGCGTCTGCACGGAGGCATAGAGTCCCCCCACAATGCCCTCAAGTTCGGTGAACTCCTTAACCAATTCCGTGGTGAGGTCCGTCTTGGCCAGACAGGCGGCCTTATGTACGACGCCAGGCCGAACCTCAACTCCGGCCTCGCGAATGATTTCGCTGGCCCAGCTGCACAGGCGCTGGACTCGCATGGTTTTTTCATAATAGTTTCCGAGATCTTTCTGGAAGGTAACGTTTTTCAGCCAGGGGAGCCGCTCGCGCAGAGAATGTTTTTGATCGCTCTCCCAGAAAAATCGCGCATCATTGAAGCGGGCGCGCAGAACTCGCTCATTGCCATGTCGAATTAGGCCTTGGGGGTCTCCGTCTGTATTCAGCACCGCCAGGAAGTGGGGCAGGAGCTTGCCCTCGGAGCCTCGCAGGGCGAAATACTTTTGATGGTCGCGCATAACCGTTATCAGTATTTCTTCGGGAAGCCGGAGAAATTCCCCGTCGAAACTGCCAACAATGACCGATGGCCATTCCGTCAGATTGACAACCGTCTCCAGTAAGGCGAGGTCTTCACACCAGCGAGCGCCGGGAATCGTCGTAGCTCTCTCGGCAAGCGCGTTACGAATGCGCTGCTCACGCTCCTCGCGATCGAGAACGCAGGCCTGGCTTAGCGCGTCTACGTAGGGAGCTCCGGCGCGCGGAATGAGCACCTCCCCCGGAGAGAGAATTCTATGGCCACGCGACCGGTTCCCCGAACGAACCCCACCAACTTCGAAGGGCACTACTTCATCGTCGAGCATAGCCACCAGCCAGCGAACTGGACGGACGAAGCGCTCGCTTGGCTTCTGCCAGTACATGCTCTTGGGCCAGTAGATCGAAGCAATTTCCTTGGCCAGCGATTTCGCGATTACATCGCAGGCCGGGCGGCCCTTCCTTGTGATCTGGGCGGAAAGGTATTCGCCTTTAGGCGTCGCCACCCGGTCTAATTTTGTGACCTCTACGCCCGCTTTCTTGGCGAAAGCGTGGGCAGCGGCTGTAGGCTGCCCGTCCCTGAATGCGACACTTACGGCGGGTCCAGTAAGCCGCTCGCTGACGTCGGCCTGCGCCAACGGAATGCCGGAGACCAGCACCGCCAGCCGTCGCGGAGTGGAGAAGCCGCGAGGCCGGGCAGCGGTGAGGCGCTCCCGCGCGAGTAGCTCTCGAAGGCGGCGCTCGAGTTCTTCCTGCGCGCTCGCGATCATTCTGGCAGGAATTTCCTCGGTGCCGATTTCTAAAAGGAATTCAGGCATTGGCAACTACAACCATTCCCGCATCTTCCTCGGGCAGGGGCGCGCTCGTCCGTTGATCAACCCACGCCCTGGCGATGCCGACGGCAAGTGCACGCACGCGGCCCATCACTCCCACTCGCTCGGTAACCGAAATTGCACCTCGAGCGTCGAGAACATTGAACAGGTGTGAACACTTCAAGCAAAGCTCGTAGGCGGCGAGAAGGGGAAAGCGCTTTTTCTCAACGGGGCTGAGTTCTTTGTTGTCGTGTAAGCGATCATAGCCTTCGAGCAAAGCTTGACATTCTGCCTCGCATAAACCGAAATGCTGCCACGTCTTATCGATGTCGGCCATTTCGAAGTTGTAGACCGAGAGCTCAAGCTCCTCGGCCAGGCGCACGTCTCGATAACTCATGACCTTGCCGGTAACGGGATCGCGTGTCCACACGATGTCATAAATCGAGTCCACGTCTTCGAGAAAAGCGGCAATGCGCTCCAGTCCATAGGTTAACTCGACTGAGATCGGATTCAGGTCTAATCCACCGCACTGTTGGAAATAGGTGAATTGGGTGATCTCGAGTCCATCAAGCATCACCTGCCAACCGATGCCCCAGGCGCCCAAAGTGGGTGCCTCCCAGTTGTCCTCTTCAAACTTAATATCGTGCTGGGTGAGGTCGATGCCCATCGCTCGCAGCGAACCCAGATACATTTCCTGGATGTCTTCGGGCGGAGGTTTGAGGATAACTTGCAACTGCAGATGCTTATAGAGTCGGTTGGGGTTCTCGCCATAGCGCCCGTCAGCGGGACGCCGCGAGGGCTGCAGGTAGGCTACTTTGTAAGGCTCCGCGCCAAGCACCCGCAGAAAGGTCTCAGGCGCCATCGTTCCCGCTCCCACCTCGAGATCAAAGGGCGGTTGGAGTACGCATCCCCGCTCGCCCCAGAAACTCTGCAGCCGCAGCATAAGCTCCTGAAACGTAGGCCGTTTTTCTGGGTTCTCTGCCATGAATAGGACTTCTATGAGCGTTGGGCCAAGCCCCGCCCAGCCTCAGTTCCGCCGACGAGCTGTATTTGCTAGCAGCGCGGGATAATGGAGATTGTAAACGGAACTCGACCTTACCGTCAGCCGTTCACCATTTCAGCAGCCAAAATCGTCACCATGGCACCGCGAGTACCCGAGTGATCATGAAAGATGTGTAAACAAATATCGCAGACCGACCACCGGCCCAGAGGGCAAAAGATTGCTGAGTGCGCGTGTTTTTTTACCATACGATCAGCGCATCGACTCGCGTCCCGAACCAACCAGAGGACTCAAGGAGTGTCCATCGGCATGGTTAAAAGCAACGAACTGCCCATCGTGAACGCAGGCCACGAAAGCTGTACTCGAAGGTTCCTGGAAACGAGCAAGGACCTTTCCATCTTGCCGATCTATTTCGTAAATAAACCTGTCAGGTCCAGTTCCACGCGCATAGATATTGTCGTCACTAGCGATTAGCCTTTCAACATGAACGTGTTCTGGCAGCTTGGGTTGAATGGGGCGAATCCTGCCACTTTCGCTGACTTCAAGCAACGGATATGTCGTACTGCTTTCGGAAACGTGTCTGGTATTTTCGGGGATGCTGTTTTGCAAGATCAAAAGGAAGGGGCCAGAGGGAACAAGCTGAGTAGGGGCAACCCGGATAGATTCTGTGCCGTCCGACTCCCGCAGGAACGCACTCTTAGGCAAAGCTCTAGCCGGAGGCTCAAGATATGTGAGCAGAGTTCCATCTTCCTTGAGCAAAGCTAAACCTGGTTCATGACTCATACTGTCATGTCCATATACCAACATCGTGCCGGATGCGAACAAGCCCAGACGCTCGACCTCAAATCGTTGGAGGTCGTCGATTCTTGAGCTCCACAGGAAGCTGCCATCTCGAGCAAACCTCAGAAGGTATTTGTGATGCTCCTTGAGATTGCGGAGCGTCTCCTCCGTTTCGCCGTTAGGCTTGAGCACCACCTGTTTTCCCCTTTCCTCTTGCTCAGCAGCTTCGACTGGGAAGATAACGTTCTTCTCCGACACATAAGAATCTTCTACACGCATGTCATAGAGGCCAGGCGCCTGTTCGGGGAGGAATGTGTGAGTCTCGCGCGAAAGAGATACCGACAGCAGTAATCGAGTCCTGAAATCCGGCAACCGTAACATATTGAGGAATGCCGTACCGTCGCTCGTGCACTGAATGGGAAACAAGATCGCGGGAGAAAGGCTGAGGCCGGTAATCTCTTCCTCGGTTTGGAAGGAAATTGAAAAAGTTGGAACAGCCTCCTCAGGTTTCACCTGACCACCCGCGGTTGGTGACTGCGATCGCGAGAGGAATGCTATGCCAAGAATTACCGACAGCATCATCGAACGCAAGGTCATGAAAGTCAAAGCCACCCTTCTTAGCAGTGGTCCAGAGTTTCGCGAGTCCGAGGGAACCTAGGGACCGCGCAGTTCGCAACCACAAGTCCGCGGTCTCTCCCATTCTATTGCTTACTAAAGCTCTGGTTTGCTGAGCTCTGTGTATTCTTCCGCCCATTCCCTAATAATCGGGGAAATTCTTGCCCCACACCATGCGACCGGATCATTGAATGCGTGATTTGTATCATCTCGAGCTAGTACACATTGCCATTGGATGAGACCGCAGCAGCTCTCTGGTAAGGTACACGAGTGCAGAAATAATATTCTTTGCCGGGTGAAGGTACGAATTCAGTACAGATAGAGGCACCAGCAACCGACACGCTAAAAAGCAACCCTGCTCTTGCCCACGGGTTGAAGCCTGAAGTTCGCATTTACCTATAACCGGCGTTTAGTTAGCCGCTAATGCGGTCGAGCATTCCCCGTGTCAGCAGTTTCTTCTCAATGTGCCGTTCCAGAGTTTCAAGTAAGAAGCGGCGAAGATCTGGGGCTGATCGGCCGGCGGCGCGAGTCTTTAATGAGGCGAGCGGGGCGCGCAACATCGCGGCCGCGAGCTGGCGCGAGTCCGAAGAGATCTCCGCCGAGGCCACGCGTTTGTGCTCGGAGCACATCAGGCCGTCGGTGAGTACGTGAAAAAACGCCCGGCTTCCATTCAGGATGCGTCCGCATACAATGCAGCCGGATAAATCCGGCAAATAGCCCATCAGGCAGGCCATCCAGAGATCGAAATAGGTGATGGGGAGCCACAATGGAGGTTTTTTAAGTTGCGCCAGCACTGAAACCGTCAGCCGGAAGACGGCATCGTTGGCTTCGCGGTCGGGCAGCAATTCGTCGAGTACTTCGGCAAGATGTCCAAGCGCCACCGCGCGCGGGTAGCTTACCTCCGAACTTAGGGGCGATTCCAGCACCTCGCAGCTGTCCAGCCGTGCCAGCTCCTGCCGCTCGCGATCTG
>JAFAPG010000069.1 GCA_019247235.1 Acidobacteriota bacterium | reverse complement strand
GCCGGAACAAGCGGAGCTGGACGCGATTCAAATGCTGCTCGCCCTTTGCCGGCAATATCGTTTTTCGCTCCACATCGTTCACCTTTCAACTGCGCGGGCCTTAGAGTTACTGGAGCAAGCGCGCGCGGAGGGCCTTCCAGTCAGCGTCGAAACTTGTCCGCACTATTTGTATTTTCACGCGGAGATGATTCCAAACGGTGCGACACTCTATAAGTGTGCGCCTCCCATTCGTTCCAGGAACAACCGGGAAAAATTGTGGCAGGGGCTGCGACAAGGAATCATAAATCTGGTGGTTACCGACCATTCGCCCTGTTCCCCGGCTATGAAGAAACTTGAGAGTGGAGACTTTCGCTCCGCTTGGGGAGGCATACCCAGTCTGTCCGTGGCCTTGTCGGCAGTGTGGACCGAAGCCAGCCGCAGAGGATTCAGGCTCGAAGATATCGCCTTGTGGATGGCGGAAGCCCCGGCTCGGCTTCTAGGGTTGAGCTCGCATAAAGGCCGCATCGCGGCGGGGAACGATGCCGATTTTGTCATCTTTGATTCAGAAACAGAATTTGTGGTGACCGAAGAACGACTTTATCAACGCCATCGCTTATCACCTTATTTGGGTGAGAAACTGCGAGGCGTGGTACGGAAAACCTATTTGCGAGGCGAGTGCGTATTTTCAGCGGGGGAGTTTCCCGGCACTCCCCGAGGACGGGAGCTGCGCCGGTAGGCTACAGTACGCGCTCTGTTACATGCAAGACAAGCTTCAGGAGAACGAGAGTTTGAGGGCACCGACGATCGTCGGCAGCGCACAGCCGCGCAAGGAAGGCCGCGACAAAGTCTGCGGCCGTTCCCAGTACGTCGACGATCTCCGCTTCCCCCACATGCTTTATGGCGCGACGGTACGCAGTCAAATTTCGCGGGGCAAAATCGCACAGGTGAACTTCTCGCCTGATTTTCCCTGGAGCGAATTTGTGGTGGTCTCGGCCAAAGATATTCCGGGACAGAATTCAATCCCGCTGATCGATAACGAACAGCCGTGTCTGGCCGACGGGCGTGTGAATCATGCGGAAGAACCTATTTTGTTGATCGCGCATTCTGACCGGCACCGCTTGGATCACGCGCTTCGATCGGTATCGATTGAATATGAGGAGCTCCCGGCAGTGTTTACCATCGAAGAAAGCGAGCGCCAGACGCAGGTCATTTGGGGCGAAACCAATGTTTTCAAATCCTACTTGATCGAAAAAGGCGATGTGGACGAGATATGGCAGCATGCCGACTATATCGTAGAGGGCGAGTATTCGACCCGGGCCCAGGAACAGCTCTACATAGAGACCCAGGGCATAATTGCCGCCTACGACCCGGCACAGGGCATTACCATTTGGGGCTCATTGCAGTGCCCGTATTATGTGCATAAAGCGCTAATGCACGTCTGTAATTTACCGGCGGACAAAGTGCGAGTCATCCAGATGGAGACCGGCGGCGCCTTCGGCGGCAAGGAAGATTACCCTTCAATGATCGCCGCGCACACGGCGCTGCTGGCCATGAAGTCTCGCCGGCCAGTCAAAATCGTCTATGACCGTTTGGAGGATATGGCTGCGACTACAAAGCGGCATCCCTCGCGCACTCGTCATCGAACGGCGCTTTCGAAGGAGGGCAAGATCTTGGGTGGGGAGATCGAGTTCGTCATCGACGGAGGAGCCTATGCTACCTTGTCCTCGGTCGTGCTCTCGCGTGGCACCATTCATGCGGGTGGACCTTACTATTGGCCCA
This sequence comes from Acidobacteriota bacterium, assembly GCA_019247235.1. Classification (GTDB taxonomy): domain Bacteria; phylum Acidobacteriota; class Terriglobia; order Terriglobales; family Acidobacteriaceae; genus Gp1-AA145. Next base: position 2,903 of record JAFAPG010000069.1, on the reverse strand, counting down.
GTGTGCGCATTGCGGCCAAGGCCGTTGCCACTAACGTTCCTCCCCATGGCGCCTTTCGTGGCTTCGGGGCGCCGCAGTCGCTGTTCGCCTTGGAACGGCACATGGACCGGATCGCCCAAGCCCTCCATCTCTCCCCCGCCGAAATTCGCCGCCGGAACTTCTTAAAACCGGGACAAACCACGGTGACCGGTCAAACCATCGAGGAGCCGATTGAGCTTGAAACACTGCTCGATCGCGCGCTTGCGCTTTCCGAATATGAAAGCAAGCAACGAAGATATGCCGACCAGAACAAAGACTCTCGGCATGCGCAAGGCATAGGGATCGCCGCATTTCTCCACGGCGCAGGATTCACCGGTTCAGGCGAGCGGTATTTGAGTTCCCTGGTGGCGGTCGAAGGCTGTCCTGATGGCGGAGTACGGATTCTGGTATCCAGCACAGAATTTGGCCAAGGTACGAACACGGTTCTCTGCCAGATCGCCGCGGAAACCTTGGGCCTTGCCTACGAAGACCTAACCATCGCCCGCCCGGACACCTCGGAAGTGCCAAATAGCGGCCCCACGGTCGCCTCGCGAACTGTCATGGTCGTAGGCAAGCTTGTTGCCTCAGCCGCCGAGGGATTGAAACAGACCCTCATCAATGCGGCACTGCTAAAGCCAGGCTACAGCCGCCAGGACTTCCGCGCCGCTTGTCAGCGATTCCTGGCGGAGCGCGGCCCATTACGCTCCATCGCACAATATCAGCAACCGGAAGGCATCCACTGGGATGACCAAAGCTATCGCGGCGCAGCCTATGCCGCCTTTGGATGGGCCGTCTATGTGGCCGACGTCGATGTGGACAGAACGACCTATAGCGTTTCTATCAATGATTTTGTCGCTCTGCAGGAGGTGGGCCGGGTGTTACATCCGGTACTGGCGCGCGGACAAATTTTGGGCGGCGTTGCCCAGGGAATTGGATTCGCGCTGTATGAGAAAGTAGAATGGCGCAACGGGCGCATGGCGAATAGCCAGATGACCAACTACATTGTGCCGACCTCAGCCGACGTTCCCCCCATTCGCGTCTACTTCGAAGAATTGGGCAATGCACACGGCGCCTTTGGGGCCAAAGGAATCGGCGAGCTTCCAATGGATGGCCCGGCGCCGGCTATCGTAAACGCGGTTGTCAACGCCCTAGGAGTACCGTTTGATTCCGTGCCGCTCCTGCCAGAGAACATTTTCGAAGCCCTAGAGCGCGCGGCGAGCAATCGATGGCTGCGGTCGTCAGAAAGCCGATGAACTCATCCTCTGCTGACAAAATGGAGATTTCATTCTGGGTGAATGGCGAGAGGAGAACGGTCCGCGTCTACCCCATGGAACGTTTGCTCGATGTGCTGCGAAGGGAACTCGGTCTTACCGGCACCAAAGAAGGCTGTGGAGAAGGAGAATGCGGCGCCTGTTCGGTATTCATGGATGATTCTCTGGTCCTCAGCTGCCTCATACCGGTCGCTCAGGCAGAAGGCGCACAGCTCCTCACTATCGAGGGCGCGTCGGCTGAGCAGCGATTGCGCACTTTACAAGAGACCTTCCTTGAATGTGGTGGTGCGCAATGCGGCATCTGCACCCCGGGAATGATTCTAGCCGCCGGGCATCTGCTCGCGAAAAATCCTATGCCGACAGCTGAAGAAATCCGTGAGGGCCTGGCGGGAAACCTTTGCCGATGCACCGGGTATCTGCAAATTTTTGAGGCTGTAGCCGAAGCGGCGCGGCGCGCAACTCGCCTATGAGGTCCGACCCAGCGGAGTTCGGCTGGCTTAGCCCAACGAGTCTTGCGCAGGCCTTAGAGGTCCTGGCTGAGGACTCGAACCAGTGGCTCCCTATTGCCGGCGGCACCGACGTCATGGTGCAATACGCGGCCGGAACTCTCCCGCGGCGCAAGCTGCTCAACCTTTGGAACCTTCGCGAGTTGCGAGAGATCAAGGTGTTCTCGGGGGAGGTCGAAGTGGGCGCGGGCGCAACCTACACCGATCTGCGATCGCACCCGGTCATCGCAGGCGAGTTTCCTCTGCTGGCCCGCGCCGCCAGCTGGACGGGAGGCATTGCCAATCAGAATCGCGGTACCTTGGGTGGCAATATCGTGAACGCTTCGCCCGCAGCCGATTCCCTTCCGGCGCTGCTCGCCTATGAGGCAGAGCTGATTCTGGTTTCCCGTCGCGGCGAGCGGCGCTTTCCCTATGGGGATTTTCATATTGGCTACAAACGCATGAATCTCACAGCCGACGAACTGATCCGCGCCATTTGCCTGCCGAGGAGGTTTTCCGGATATATTTCTTATAGCCGGAAAGTGGGACCCCGCGCGGCGCAGGCAATCTCAAAAGTGTGTATAGCCGCGCTGGCCCGGGTGGCGAGAACCGATTTTGGCCTCATGGTCCAAGATGTGCGCATTGCTCTCGGAAGCGTGGCCCCAGTCCCCATGCGTCTGACCGCGACGGAGCGATTGCTGAAGGGAAAAAGCCTCGACCGGGAACAAATCACGGCGGCGAGAAGGGCGTTATCCAGCGAAATCGCGCCCATCAGTGACCTTCGCTCGACCGCCAGCTATCGAACTAAGGTCGCCGGAAATCTGCTAGAGGAGTTTCTTCAACAGCTGCTTAAAGGATAACGCCCAAGTGAATGAGACCCTGGCGCGCTGGAATCAGCTTCCAGCCGAGGAAGCCGAGCAAGAGATCCTCGCCTGCTGCGCATCGCCAGCCTGGGCCAAAGTCATGGTTCGCCACCGACCCATCACGGAAGAGGCTACGTTGCTTTCTCTATCCGACGATATCTGGCGCCGTCTGAGCCACTCTGATCGGATGGAAGCGTTGCGAAGCCATCCGCGCATCGGCGAGCGGCTGCGGGAAAACCCGAGGGGGGAGACCAGGGCTGATGCAC
>JAFAPG010000051.1 GCA_019247235.1 Acidobacteriota bacterium | reverse complement strand
AACATTGTTGAACCTGTCTCCCGAGGTCCACGCGCCGCCATGGACTTCCAATACAGCCGGGAACGGGGCCGGCCCTTCCGGACGGTAAAATCGGGCGAATAGCGGCATCCCCGCCGGGCGGTGGTATTCGAGGTCTTCGGTCTGGATCGGCATCGTTGTCGCTCTAGATTGATGACTGCTGCAGGAGTGTTAGCTTTGGCTGCCGGCGGCAGTTCGCAACGCCGCCATATAGGAGCGGATACGCGCCGCATTGACGCCGAAATCGCCGCGCCCGAGCCGTGAGGCGGACCGCATGTCAATGCGGCTGCCCGACCCTGACGCACCGATGCGGATGACGATATCGTCGGTGAAGCCAAACCAGCGGGTTTTGTCGCTCGCCTCGATCCGGCCGGCCGCGTCATCTGCCGCTATGATCTTCCATCCCATTTGCTGCGCCGTACCGAGAGCCTTGTTGAATGCGGCGGCGGGCGGCAGCGGGAGAATGAGCGGAGCGACATCGGGGTAGGCTTGCCTTTGCTGGTCGGCGAATTTGGCTCCCGGATAAGCCACCGGATTGCCGCCCTCCGCCGTGTGGGCGGAAGCAACGGCCACGAAAGCAGGCGGATTTTCTGTATCCGTCGTAATGTCGTTGATTGCCGGGACCGTGTGGCGCACCGTGTCGTAGTGCCAGGGCACATAGACCACCCCACCTCCTGCGACAAACGCCAAGACGGCGAGCGCGGCGCCCCACGCCGGTATCCGTGAGCGGCCGAGCAAGAGAGCCAAGACCGAAACCACGACAGCGGCGATGCCAAAATAGCCTGCCCATGGCAACAAGGTCAGCAGCGAAAAACGAAAATGCCACCATCCCGCGCGCCAACCGAGCGGCGCAGATCCCAGCAGCGCCACCGCGATTACGGCGAGAGCGGCGGCCAATAGCGGCAGCTGGCGGCACACCGATCCCCGGACGGCAGACGTGGTAGTTGCGAGAGTCATGAGCTTGCTCCCCGTAAGCCGGTCTCTTGCTGCTGGCGTGAACCCGGCGCGGCGCCATTCCGACGCTCGCGCGTGCTCGGGTGCTGTTTGAAGAACGAACAATATTTGCCCGGCGCGGGCTGCATGTCGAGGATTCAGAACCGGGTCGAGAGCCATATTGCGATGCGCGAGCCGGCCTTGACGAAGCTGGTGATCAGCTCGTAGCCGACTGTCTCCTCGGCGCCGTACGCCACCGCGAGGTCCCGATGCGCGATCTCATCGTCGCGGAACGAAAGGATCGTCTCTCGCAGAGCGGGATCTTCGCCGGCGAGCTTTTCGGCCTGAGAGCGATAATGTTCGTCGATGACTTCCTCGACGGCGACGGTGCATGCCATCGCCGCGCGCTCGCCCAAGAGCGCGGTGGCGGCGCCAATGGCGTAGCCGGCAACCGACCAGAGCGGCTGCAGCACGGTCGGCCGGACCCGCCGCTCACGCAGCAATGTCTCGAATTGAGCGAGATGGCGCTGCTTGGTTTCGGCCATTCGGCGGATCGCTGCGACCGAGCGCCCGTGGCGAAGGACATCGAGCTGGCCCTGATAAATTTTCTTCGCACCATATTCGCCGGCATGATCGACCCGCAGCATGCCGGCGATTTCCTCTGCCCGCAGAGGATCGCCGGGTAATCGATGCGGGAGGTCAGGGTTCATGCCGTCCCTCGGCGGAACCCGGCTCGCCACGTCGGCCTGCCCGCCTGCAGAAAGGCCGCGATGCAGCAGCCGAGCAGGATGATGGACGCGACGAGATTCCAGCCTGCGAGCGAAATCCCCCAGAACGACCACGCGACTTCGTCACAGCGCACCGGTTGCTGATGCAGGATCTGCGCTTTCAGGGCTTCGAGGGTGTCCGCAGCGGTGGCGGCACCGCTGCAGGCGGAAGGCCCGGCGAACCAATGTCGCTCTACGCCCACATGGTAAAAGGCGAGGCCGCAACCGGCGGCGAATACGACCGCGAGCAACAGCGCCACCCAACGCAGGGCCGGTCGGCTGCCGACCATCGTGGCGACGAACGAGATCACGATCGCAATACCCCACGGCCACCGCTGAATCAGGCACAATTCGCACGGAGCAAGGCCGCCCCAGTACTTCGAGGCGAGCGCGGCGCCGAGCACGGCAGCGCTCGCTAGGAGGACGAGGGCCGGAAACCAGCGGGTTGGTTCCGACATAGCTTCATAAATAGAGCAGCACCAAGAAGCCGCCAACGAGGGCTGCGGCAAAGGCGC
>JAFAPG010000016.1 GCA_019247235.1 Acidobacteriota bacterium | reverse complement strand
AAGCACGGTGACAAAATGCGGTGGCCGGCCAGCTTTCAATTGAGCCCGCGCCCGACGCTCATAGAGGAGGCCCAAGTAGTAGATCCTCTCGTACTCATCGGTGAGTTGCTCGAAAGCGGCTTCCGTCTCAGCGTAGCGGTCCGAAGGGTCGCCTGTGAACTGATCGCTGATCGAGAGACCCAGAACACGCAGTGCCAGCTGATGGTTCGGCTCGATCGCGAGCACGTCTCGACAAATGGACTCCGCGTCTTCGGGATGATTGAGGAAGCGATAGGTTTCGGCCTTGGACAGGGCGGCGTCGATGCCGCCAGGAGAAATGGTCTTCAGCTCAAATTGCACCGCTCCCTCCTAGGGTGATGGTTTGTCCGCGCCGCGGATCTTTTTCACCAGCCGCAGCAGAGGATCATAGAAATCGTCCACCACGCGTTCCTTGAGCGGAATAATGGCGTTATCGGTGATGTGGATCTCCTCGGGGCACACTTCGGTGCAACACTTGGTGATGTTGCACAGGCCTATTCCCAGCTCTTTCTTGAGTGTGGCGGTGCGCGAGGTTGCATCGAGCGGATGCATTTCGAGAGCCGCTACTCGAACAAAGAAACGCGGTCCGCCAAATTCTTCATGTTTATCGTGTTCGCGCAGAACGTGGCACACATTCTGACAGAGGAAGCACTCAATACATTTACGGAATTCTTGCACACGGTCGATGTCGGCCTGTTGCATTCGCCAGTTGGTACCGGCACGCGGTTTGAATGCAGGAATGTTCTTGTTCACCCGGTAATTCCAGGAGACATCGGTTACCAGATCTTTAATCACGGGGAACGATTTCATGGGCAGAATTGTGATCGGCTGGTCCTGGGGCAGCGAATCGAGGCGGGTCTTGCAGGTAAGTCGCGGGCGTCCATTCACCTCCGCCGAACACGAGCCGCAACGTCCGGCCTTGCAGTTCCAGCGTACGGCCAGATCGGGAGCAAGTTGTTTCTGCACGTAATGAAGGGCGTCGAGCACGACCATACCAGCGGCTACGGGTACAATGTATTCCTCGAGCTGCCCGCCTTCGCCATTGCCACGAAAAATTTTGAGTGTCACATCGGCCACAATCACGCCCCTGTACTGTTTTCTTCGCGCAACAAAGCTTGCAACTCCGCCGGCATCTCCGCGGTGGGTCGCTGCTCTAAGACCATCTTGCCTTCCCGCAGAGAAACCACGGTATTTTGTTTTCCCCAAACTGGATCGAAATTCGGGTAGTCGAGACGGCTATGGGCGCCTCGGCTTTCGCGGCGAGCCAAGGCGCTGCGGGTTACCGCTTCAGAGACGATCAGCAGGGACTTGAGATCGGCGCACAAGTGCCATCCGGGATTAAACATCCGGGTTCCCCGCGTACCCAGATGCTCCATTCTGCCTTGTAAACCGTCGATGGCTTTTAAAGCGTTCTGGAGATCGGCTTCCGTGCGAAATATGCCAACCAGACTCTGCATGGTTTGTTGCAGGTCCCCGTGTAAGCTATAAGCATTCTCGTGCTCAGGCCGCTCAAAGAACCCAAGCATGTCGTGCTCGGCGGCCGCGATCTGACGAGGATCAAGCGCAGGGGCAGAGGCGCGGCGCGCGTACTGAGCCGCCGAAATGCCGGCGCGACGTCCGAAAACCAGAAGGTCCGAGAGCGAGTTTCCTCCCAGCCGATTGGCGCCATGCATGCCAGCCGCCACCTCGCCAGCGGCGAACAACCCGGGAACTGTCGAAGCGGCGGTTTCCGCTTCGACCCGCACGCCGCCCATCATGTAATGACAAGTGGGTCCAACCTCCATGGGTCCCTTGGTGATATCGACATCGGCCAGCTCGAGGAATTGGTGATACATGCTGGGCAGCTTGCGTTTGACATACTCCGGCGGTTTATGGGAGATGTCAAGGAAGGCGCCCCCATGTTCGCTCCCGCGTCCTTCGCGAACCTCGGTATATATTGCCCGGGCGACGACGTCGCGTGTCGACAGTTCCATCCGCTGCGGGTCGTATCGTTCCATGAAGCGCTGGCCGGAGCGATTCCGTAAAATCCCCCCTTCTCCGCGTACTGCCTCCGTCACTAAAAGACCTTGAACTCCCGGCGGCCACACCATGCCCGTGGGATGGAATTGAACAAACTCCATGTCCATCAGTTCCGCGCCTGCTTCATAGGCAAGGGCCATACCGTCGCCGGTGTACTCCCAGGAGTTCGAAGTGACTGGGTAAGCTTTGCCAATGCCACCCGTAGCCAGAACGATCGATTTCGCTTTGAAAAGGACAAAACGTCCATTCTCTCGCCAGTATGCAAAAGCCCCGGCTATCTGGCCATGCTGTGTCAGCAGCCGAGTGATAGTGCATTCCATGTAGACGTCGACTCCCAGTTGAACGCCACGATCCTGCAAGGTTCGGATCATCTCCAGCCCGGTACGATCACCGACATGGCAAAG
>JAFAPG010000014.1 GCA_019247235.1 Acidobacteriota bacterium | reverse complement strand
CGCGTACCAGAATTGATTCGCAGCATTCCGGTTGCCCAGGTTGAGTTCGCGGCCAAGACGGCGGAACGTTTGGGGCGGACCTTGCAACGGGAAGATCTTTCCGAGTTCATTCATTACCAGGCCGCCAGCGCCCTCACGGTACTAGCTCAATCGATCGCCGCCTTCGAAGACTTTCAGGACGTGTTGGCAATTGCCTTATCGCTGGAGGCTTCGAACAATCGCAACCCGGAAAAACACAAAAAATGCTGCGGCATGGGAATTGTCCGGCTGGTTCCCCCGAGCGCAATCGAACGCATCATTGAGCTCTATCTCATGCAACGGCAGGATTCGATGCGCGGGAAAACCACTACCACCTTGCTTCGCATCGCCGCGCCCGCGAGCATTGAGAGCGTCTTCGCCCGGCTCATCGCCGATACTGACGCGCGCAACCGTCTCGCATTGGTACGGCTGGCCGGCCAGCTTGGCAAGGGCAGCATTGAAGTGGCCCGAAGATACTTGGGGGATGAGCGCTGGTACGTTGTGCGAAACATGTGCGGCGTTTTGGCTGAACTCAAAGATCCGAACCTAGTCGAAGACATCTCCCCCGCACTCGAGCACGGTGATTCGCGAGTACAACAGGCCGCCCTCAAGGCCCTAGTCAAAAGCCGCTCGGCACGGGCTGCCTCGGTGTTGGCCGGATCGTTGGCCAAGCTGAACCCAGACATTTTGGACGAGGCGCTCGACGAATTAATGTTCTTAAAAAATGCCAGCGCAATTACCGCTCTCGAGGGCTTTGTCACCGGGCGGGGAGTAAACCTGGCGTGCTTGAAAAAAGCGGTGCAAGCTTTGGGGGCCATTGCGGATGAAGCCGCGCTCGATGCCCTGACCCGGCTATTCCGCACCGAAGAACTAGAGCGTTCCGTGCGCCACGCCGCCCTTCTCGCGATTTCATCTCACCGCTCGTCGCGCACATTGCAGCTCCTCGAAGAACTGGCGACCAGCTGGGGCCCGCTCACCGAGGAAGCCCGCAAAGAACTGGAAAGGCGCAAGTCGCGATAGCGGAGACCAGCGGGTTAGCTGGCAGATTGCGCACTTTGCACACGCAAGCCAAGCTCGAAATCTTTTATCGACAATTCCAATCCCCCGAATTCCGGATGTTCATTGCAATCCAGGGTAAAAGCAATATTCATGCGATCGCCGGGAAGGAGTCTGGCTTCAGCTACTCGCTCGGCTAGGCGCCAACCGATAGCGCTCTGCGTGAGCGAGCGACGCCAGCCACTAGCCGTGTCGCCATTGCCGCCCAGCGTAAGTCGTACATGTTTGTCTTTCACAATCTTGGGCGCTCGAATGAGTCGCAGGTCTCTTGAGCAAAAGACGGGTTCGGGATTCCCTGCCCCAAAGGGCTCGAGTAGTCGAACGATTGCAAACAGCTCAGGGGTTATGCCCTCGATCGAAAGTTCGGCGTCGATCTGGATCAGCGACTCGAAATCAGCAGGAGTGAGACGTGCGCGGGCATAAGTGTCGAGACGACGTTGCAGCTCAGAGATGCGCGCCGGCGGCAAGGAAAAGCCTACGGCTTGAGCATGCCCACCATACCGGGTAAATAGACTTTCGCAGGATTCAAGAGCCTCGAGGAGATGAAAGCCGGGAATCGACCTACCGGAGCCGTGCGCCTCTTGTTCGTCGGTCGAAACCACTAATACGGGCCGCCCGTACCGTTCGACAATTCTCTTGGCGGTGATGCCAATGACACCGCGATGCCAACCGGCACCATCAATCACCATGCAAAAGGCATTCCGAAGGCAGGCATCCTCTGCCAGGCGCTGCTCAATGGCGTTCACAATGCGACGCTCTTCCTCCTGCCGTTCGCCGTTCAGACGATCGAGTCGCACGGCGATCTCTTTCGCCTGAGTGGAGTCTTTCACGCTAAAAAGTTCAATGACATCACGAGCGATGTCCATGCGCCCAGCGGCATTGATGCGGGGGGCGATACGAAATGCCACTTCCTCAGAAGTCAAAGGCTTGCCCCCAAGCTGCGCAACTTCAAGCATGGCCTTCAGCCCAGGATTGACCGCCGAGCGCAGCGCATTCAGACCCAGGCTGACGATGACGCGGTTTTCGCCTACCAAGGGAACAGAGTCAGCAATGGTGGCAATGGCAGCGATTTTCATAAATGAGAGAAGCAGCTGAGACTGATCGCGATGAGGGCACCTTCTGGCCAGCAGAGCTTGGGCAAGCTTGAGCGCGATGCCGGCGGCGCAGAGAGTCTTTGCAGGATATTCGCATCCGGGCTGGTTGGGATTAACCACCGCATAGGCTGGCGGCAAACCGCAAGGCCCGGGCAGATGGTGATCGGTAATGATGAGATCCACGCCCGCACGCCGTGCGCTCTCGGCAGCGGCGAAGGCGCGAGTACCAGCATCGACGCTAATCACCAGACGAATGCCCGCCTCAGCCGCGCGCTCTATGACATCGCCACGCAAGTCATAACCCTCGCGAATGCGATGCGGGACATGGAAATCGGCGGTGCCTCCGCAAAGCTCGATCGCGGTTTTCAGAATTACTACCGCGCTGGTTCCGTCAACATCGTAATCACCATAGATGAGAGTCGTCTGTCCTCGCTCGATAGCCATTTCCAGCCGTTCGATCGCGGCCCGCATTCCCATCATCTGGTAAGGAGAATGCAGATCATTGAGAGAAGGGGAGAGGAAACGAGAAGCCGCCTCCGGCAGATCGATACCGCGCACGATGAGCAAGGACGCGAGCAGCTCGCTTAGCGCACGACGGCTGCGAAGTAAAGGGTGGGAGGAGATACTATCGGCTAACGACTCGATACGCTGCGGTGAGACTTGCCTTCGTTCCCAGCGCACGGTCACTCGTCGTCCGTTCCAGACTCGTCGATGGCGATACCACCAAAATCCTCAGCCACCTCGATCAGGTGCTGGTAATGGTCATACCATTCGGTAGAAGCTTCGTACAACATCATCACGCCCTGGAAGGCGAATCCCAGCTGCAAGAACCCGGTCTTGCCCAGGTAAGTTCGCAACCAGCGAGCATCTTCGAGATCGTCGTTGCTGGTAAATTCCGCGTTGCCCAGCCGCTGAATCATCTCTTCGAGTTCCTCGCGCTCCAGCTGCCAGGAGTCCATGGTGATAAAGGGAGTACCGGCGGCTTTGGCGAGCTCCACAAAGTCCTTCCAGCTCTCGGCATCGTCGCTCGGCTTCCATACCACGGTCTGAACCTCTTCGTGGTCGACGTATCCAGGAAAGCGACGAATACCATGGCCTTCGACGAACGCCACCATATCGTCTTTTACAGTCGCAAGATCATCGGGCAAGGCAGACATGATTTATTGAGCATTGTATGCCTAAGAGCTGCCAGGCGTCAGCTAGTTGAACCGAGGTTGACATGGCGGGAGGGTCGCCGCGCGCTCAGCGCGGGCGAGACCCAGGATCGGCGAGAGGCCTGAGAAGAAGCGCTCGAACGTCTCCCCCACGCTCTCACCAGAGTCAGTGCCGATACTCCGCAGAGAAATGTCCATTTGAACCTGCACCAATGCTCCTTGATTCAAAGTTGCCCCAAGGCTACATCCTGTCTAACCCATGAAACGATCAGTGCAGCAGAGACCGGACCACGGTTGCTGCATGACCAACCCGGCTGCTTAGGGCGATGTTCTCCCTGTGCTAAACTAAATTTTTGCCGGTAATTTCCGATCGCACATGCTCCTTTCCAAAGAATATGTGGGCTACCTAGCCCGCGAAACTGTAAAAAGACTAGTCGCCTCCGAATTCATCGACACCAAGGCTGTGCCAGCAGTAACCGAAAAGGTGCACGCCGCTATGTTCGAAGAACTCTCACTCGAGGACCGTATCAATGATGAAGTACGCGTAATTCTTGAAACCTATTCAGAAGAGATGCGCAACACGGGGGCCAATTATCAGGAGATGTTCCGCAAGGTAAAAAACGAGTTGGTGCGAAAATACCGGGCGGTGCTATGAGACTGAGCCGCGACAAGGTGAATAAGGTCGCGCACGTGGTTACCGACGCGCTCGCTGCCATCGATGAAGTCGACTTCGTTGAGGATCGCAACAGCATCCGTCTGGAAGTGAGGAAGATCCTGGAAGACCTTCTGAACCAGGAAGCGAGAATCGATCAAAGTGCTCGACAGAAAATCGAAGGCCAGAAGCGCACCATCCTTGAAGGAAGTCAGGAGTGGGACATACTTTACCGCAAGTACTACAACGAAGAGGTAAAAAAGCTAGGTCTATGAGAGCCTGCTGAATCTTCGCCCCACTTCGCATGCAAGCGCCGAGTTCATGGAAAATGTCGGCCTCAATGCCAGTCACCACTCAACTTGCGCTCGACATTAAAGCTGCCGCCCAAGCCGTCGGCTTTGACCTGGCGGGGATTGCCCCGGTCGTGAAATTTCCCGAGCTCGCACGATTTCCGCAATGGATTGCCGAGGGGCGTGCCGGCGACATGAAATACCTGGCGGCGCGTAACGAGAATGGCGAGCTTCGCCGGGCCTCCCTTGACCTGGTGTGCCCGTGGGCGCGGAGCGTAGTCGTTTGCGGCATGAACTACAACACCCGGCAACCATATTCAACCGATGGCGCGGATCCGACTGTGGGATGGATTTCCCGTTATGCCTGGAGCCGCGAAGATTATCACGATTCCCTGCTCAGACGCTTGCGCAAGCTCGAAAGCCTGATCCGAAACATTTCTTGCCCTCATGCGATAGAGACTCGTGCCTATGTAGACACCGGCCCGGTTGTCGAACGGGTATTTGCTAAGTATGCGGGCATTGGTTGGCTCGGCAAAAATACTTGCCTGATCAACCAAACGATTGGCTCCTGGTTGTTCTTGGGTGTAATCATCACCTCGTTAGAATTAGTTTCCGATTTGCCTGCACCGGACCGTTGCGGTAGCTGCAC
>JAFAPG010000003.1 GCA_019247235.1 Acidobacteriota bacterium | reverse complement strand
TGCCAACGTCATATTACTAATTGCAATATTTATATTACATTTAGTAAAACGATGTCAAGAACAGGATTGTGGCTGTTTTCAAAGGCTTATGATCTTCTGCGTGAACCGCACCGTGGACAACCGGAACCACGGGATGGGCGCCACGCCTTGGCTGCTTCCCCTGGCCGTCTCGCTGCATAATCTCGAAGAGACTCTCTGGCTACCTGGCTTCTGGCGAGGCCTCGGCTGGAATCCTCTCCCGCCTCAAGCATTTCGCTTGGCTGAGCTTGGGGTTGCCGCCTTGGCCTGGGCCATTACTTACCAGGCCATCGGTCGCGGTCGAAAAAGTCTGGCCGCGCGAGCTTTGGTTATTTTCTGTCTCATCATGTTTCTGAATGCCCTCTGGCACGTGGCGGCGACCATTTACATGCGCAGATATGCTCCCGGAGTGGTCACGGCGGTGCTCGTGGTTTTGCCCGCCACTGCTTATCTGTTGCTTAAAGCGCGAGCCGGCAGCTGGCTGTAGCCGCGGGCTCGCAAAAAGGCGCGCATATTTATGGCAAACGGGCGATGTCGTCCTCTGGTGTTGTCTTCCAACGCTTTTTCCTCTATCCAGGTGAACGGGGCCGGTCCGCGGCGCCCAGCCTGTGCTCGGCCCTGGATTCAGCCAGCGGACTAGGCTCCGCCACCTCTTTTTTTTTACCAGACCTTAAATTGCTTTTAACCGTGAGCTCATCTTCGGCACCTATACTGGCCGTCACTCTTGGGACTGTGAACTTTTCGCGCGCAGCTTCCCGTCCACATTGCCTAGGAACAGTCATCCACAACCAGAAAAAAACTTAAGGAGGATTCGAATGGCTAGTAAGTGCAAGGCCGCCCTTATGGCCGCGGCACTGCTCATATCCACCCTGCCAAACGTGAATGCGTGGGGCGACAGCGATCACCACCCTTTCCGCCATGTCTTGCTGATCAGCATCGACGGCATGCACGCTCTCGATTTCATCAACTGTTCTAAAGGGATCAATGGCGGGGAGCCCTACTGTCCGCACCTCGCCGAGTTGGGGAGAACCGGCGTCAGCTATCGGGATACGTCTACCTCGAGACCGTCCGATTCGTTTCCCGGTCTGACCGCCATCGTCTCTGGCGGCACTCCGCGTACCGAAGGCGCCTTCTACGACGTGGCCTATGATCGCTCGCTCGATCCACCCACCATCACAACCGGAAATGGAGTTGCCGGCACTGGCAAGGAGGGTTGCGTTCCTGGTGCTGCCCCCACCGGAACGACGACCGAGTTTGAAGAAGGCATTGATTTCGATCAGAGCCAATTGAATGGCGGGGTAGGGGATGGCGGAATACAATCGATCGATCCGCTCAAACTGGAACGTGATCCGAGCAACAACTGTGCTCCCGTTTATCCCTGGGATTTCGTGCGCACCAATACCATCTTTGGCGTGGTTCATACGTTCGGAGGTTACACCGCATGGTCCGACAAACATCCTTCCTACTCCTCAGTCTCCGGGCACGGCAGTGGCGGCAAGGCGGTGGACGATTACTATTCGCCGGAGATTAACTCGGTTCCCGTCTCCCTCAAGGGAATCAGTGCCCAAGGCGTTAGTTGTGACCCGCTGCCCGACCAGACCGCAGTCGCAACCTCCAATGCCTGGACCGACAGCTTTCAAAACATTCAGTGCTACGACCAGCTCAAAGTCAATGCGGTCCTGAACTGGATCAATGGCAAAACCCACAACGGTACGACTAGCGCTCCGCGGCCTGTGCTTTTTGGGATGAACTTCCAAACCGTGAGCGTGGGGCAGAAATTGATCGAGAAATCAGTCGCCGTCGGCGGGTACAAGGACTCGATTGGTACTCCAAGCCCTTGGCTGCTTAAGGAGATCGTATTCGCCGATAACGCTATTGGCGCGATGGTAGAGGCCCTGAAGGCGAACGGCATGTACGATTCGACCCTGATCGTAATCACGGCAAAGCACGGTCAAAGTCCCGTCGACTCTGCCCGCTATCTGGGAATAGCGAATTCGCCCGATGACCCCGTCACCACCTCGCCGGCTACCATTCTTGATGACCATGGTTGCCTGCCGGCATCGGAATCGCCCTCGACCAAGGGCGGCATCGGCCCGACCGAAGATGACGTCTCCTTGATTTGGTTGAACAGCAACTGCACTACGGCCGACGCTGTCGGTCTGCTGGAGTCGAGCTCACCGGCTAACCACAACCTGGCCGGAATCGGGGAAATTTTCTCCGGACCAGGTCTAACCACCTACTTCAACCGGCCCGGACTGCCGCCCAACGGCGACCCCCGCACGCCCGATATCATCGTCACACCCAATGTGGGCGTGACCTATTCGGGCAGTTCCAAAAAACTGGCCGAACACGGCGGCTTTTCGCGTGACGACACCAACGTAATGCTGCTCCTCTCCAATCCGCGCTTTAGCGGGAAGATCGTGACCAGTAGCGTCGAGACCACGCAGGTCGCTCCCACCATCCTCGCTGCGCTCGGACTCGATCCGAATCGGCTCCAAGCAGTACGAATCGAAGGCACCCAGGTGCTCCCGGGCATCGATTTTGCAGATAGTCACTAGAAAGTTAAGCCTGCCGCACCTACGGTATTTTTGCGGGGCGTTTTTGGGTTCCCATCCCAACGCCCCTCTTTTCTTTGTTCTTGATCAAGATCAAGATCAATGCCAGATCAATAGACGGTAAAAAAAGGCCCGCGCTCCCGCCCAGCCAACCCGCGATTCACAAAGAATTAATACCCACTTCGTCATCATGTAGAGGGGCCGTGCGATGCGACAGAGTCAGCAAGTGGCCCAACTGGAGGAGGGAAGAAGCCTCATGCCTCGCAAAATCACGATTGTTTTGTTTGATGCGGGAGGGGGGCATCGCAGCGCCGCCGAGGCGCTCAAGAGTGTGCTGGAGCTTGAAGCGTCATCCTGGCAGGTCGAACTACTCAATATACAGGAGCTCTTGGACCAGCTAGATGTGCTCAGAAAAGCCACCGGGCTTCGCATTCAGGACGGCTACAATCTCATCCTCCGCAAAGGCTGGACGCGCCTGACGCCGCAACTATTGCCGCTGTTGCAGGGTGTGATTCGCCTCTATCACCGTTCCACGGTGAAGTTATTGACCGAGTATTGGAGAGACCATGGCAGCGATTTGGTGCTGTCGGTCATTCCCCATTTCAATCGTGCTCTCGCGGAAAGTCTGCGCAAGGTCTCGCCTGAGGTCCCCTTCGTCACCCTGCTGACCGACTTTGCCGATTACCCTCCGCACTTCTGGATTGAACGGCAATCACAATATCTGATCTGCGGAACCAAACGCGCAGAGCAGCAGGCCCTCGCCATGGCTCACGATCGGGGAGATGTCTTTCTGGCTTCCGGAATGGTCATGAAACCGAGGTTCTACAAACCAAGAGTGGTCGACCGGGCCGAAGAACGCAAACGTCTGGGGCTTGATCCCGATCGCCCCACCGGCCTGCTGCTGTTTGGCGGGCACGGTTCCGGTGTCATGCTGGACATCGTGAGACGTCTCGACGCCGGGCGCTCGCAGGTGCAGCTGATCGCACTTTGCGGTAACAATCAAAAACTTCTCACCGCCATCCGAAGCCTCAGGACCCGCTTCCCGCTATTTGCCCAAGGCTTTACCTCGGAGGTCGATTACTACATGGCGCTCTCGGAGTTTTTCATCGGCAAGCCGGGACCCGGCAGCATCAGCGAAGCCCTGCAATTTCATTTGCCCGTCATCGTGGAAATGAACGGCAGCACATTGCCGCAGGAACGCTATAACGCCGACTGGGTAACCGAAAATGGCCTGGGCATTGTGCTCGGCAGCTTTCGCCAAGTGGACCAAGCAGTGGAAAGATTGCTCGAACCATTAAATTTTGCCGCCTATCGGGGCCGCGCCGGCAGCTATCGAAATCGTGCCCTCTATGAAATTCCCGATTTCCTAGAACAGATTCTCGAGCGGCATCGGCCCCCCGCCGCCCCTCTCGGCGCCGCTGTCCGGGAGAACAGCAATCTGGAGCCGCCCGATCTCGCTCCTCTCACCCCACGCCTGCAGACGAGTTGTCCAACATGATTTTCGCCGATACCATCATCATTTCTGACCTGCATCTCGGCTCGGAAGTCAGTCGTGCCTCTTCCGCGCTTCGCATGTTGAAAGCCGCCTCTTTCAATCGCCTGATCCTGCTCGGCGATATCTTCTCCGACCTCAATTTCCGACGCTTAAAGAAGGAGCATTGGCGCTTTCTGAGCTACATTCGCAAGCTTTCCAATCCCAAACGGGAAATCGAGGTGGTGTGGGTGGAGGGCAATCACGACCATGGATTGTCACAGGTGATGTCGCACCTGGTGGGCATACGCGTCTACCAAGAATATGTCTGGGAATTCGGCGGGATGCGGCACCTGGCAATTCATGGCCATCAGTTTGACCGCTTTGTGTCGCGCAATCGCCTGCTCAGCGGTTTTCTCTCGGCGTTGCATTTAGGCTTACAGAGCATCTCCTTCGGCAAGAAACGAATGATCGGTTTTCTCGAACGCTTCGATACTTCATGGCTGCGGCTTTCCGCCAAAGTGGCCGAGGGTGCTTTTGCCCACGCCCGAACGAGAAATGCGCAGCGCGTGTTCTGCGGACACACCCATGAAGCTTTGACCGGAACGCGCGATGGAATCGAATATTACAACACCGGTAGCTGGACGCAGGAGAGCACAACCTATGTAACCATCGATCCTCGGGGAGTTCGAGTGAATGAATACCGGGATCCGCCGCAAGAATCGCTCGAGCAAGAAGTTCGGGAAGAGTTGGACCTCGACTTTGAGGACCTTCTCGCCGACTAATCGCGAAGGGAAGCAGGAAGCGAGCACGGCGGGGCTGAATTCCTGCGGGAGCAGGTCTCTCGTCATCGCCGCTCTGACTCCGGGTCTGGTCAGGCTCTCGACTAAGCGTGGCTCGTGGTAGCGCGGCTGCTTACAATCCCGCTTCGATTCTTGAGCGCGGATCGAGCAAGTCTCTGAGTGCATCCCCGATGAAGTTGAAGGAGAGGACCGCGAGCATAACGGCCATAGCAGGAAAGATCACCAGATGGGGTGCATCAAACAAATGCCCCCGTCCGTCATTGAGCATGCTGCCCCAAGAAGCGGTCGGCGGGGGCACACCTAGCCCGAGAAAGCTCATGGTGGCTTCTGCCAGTATGGCACCTGCCATTCCGATCGCGGCTTGCACAATGATGG